>NZ_JARPLC010000131.1:0-8150 GCF_032350395.1 Limnospira sp. PMC 289.06 | reverse complement strand
AACCCGCCCTCATAGGTTGTGCTGTGAATGGTGATTCCCATGTCGATGTAGGGGCCGGTTGTGCTGTGAATCCTCATTCCCAAGGGGAAGATAAATAAACCCGCCCTCATAGGTTGTGCTGTGAATGGTGATTCCCGTGCCGATGTAGGGGCGGGTTGTGCTGTGAATGGTGATTCCCAAGGGGAAGATAAATAAACCCGCCCTCTGGGGAGAGGGGGAGAGGGGGAGAGGGTCAAGATTTGGCTTGTATATAGGCGATCGCCTCTCGCCAGACCAAAATCGGTTCCCCCTGTGGGGGTTGTAAACAGATACAGTTAGGATCTTGCCACAGCATTTGGCCCTCTAACATATCTTCGGTGAGTAATTGAATCTTAACAGTGGGTTTATCCTTGATGTAGGTTTGTAACTTGCGGACGCTGGGTAAATCGGTATTGAACTCGGGCATAATCGATTAGTTATTATTAATGCAGGAGATTGAGATATCAGTGATGGCAATTGAGTTTACAAAGTATCACGGTTTGGGTAATGATTTTATTCTGATTGATAACCGTCATCAGTCGGAGCCAATTTGTACACAGAAACAAGCTGTGCAAATGTGCGATCGCCATTTTGGTATTGGTGCTGATGGGGTAATATTCGCCCTTCCCGGTGACGGGGCTAGTGACTACACCATGAGAATATTTAACTCTGATGGGTCCGAACCGGAAATGTGCGGGAATGGAATTCGCTGTCTGGCTAAGTTTATCGCTGAGTTAGAAGGGAAAACTGGGACGGCGATCGCTTATAAAATTAATACCGCCGCCGGGGTGATCTGTCCCCAACTTTTAACCGATGGTCAGGTTAAAGTAGATATGGGATTACCACGGCTACTGGCGGCGGAAATTCCCACCACCCTATCTGAAAATAGCCTCAAGGTTATCGATGTTCCCCTACAGGTAGCAGGACAGCCCTGGTCTGTTACCTGCGTGAGTATGGGAAACCCCCACTGCATCACTTTTGTAGATGATGTGGCTAGTGTTCCATTAACGGAAATTGGTCCGTTGTTTGAACATCATCCGGCTTTTCCTGAACGAACCAATACAGAATTTATTGAAGTAGTGCGACCGGATTATGTCAAAATGCGAGTTTGGGAAAGGGGTGCTGGGATAACTTTAGCCTGTGGAACTGGGGCTTGTGCTTCTGTGGTGGCGGGAGTATTAACCCAAAGATGCGATCGCCAAGTAACTGTAGAACTTCCAGGGGGTTGTCTACAGATTGAATGGTCAGCTACAGACCAACGGTTATACATGACTGGACCAGCCCAAGCGGTTTTTCAGGGTCAGTTAACTTTCCCAATTAATGAAAAATAATTAGGTAAATCAAGGAAATTGCTATGGGTGGAGGCATTTATCTCATTCAAGATGATGATCAGCTTGTGGAAATGATGGAACAAGACTATGATTCTGAGGATCAACTTCAGGACTTGCTAGAATCTTATCCGAATTTGCTGGCTGGGGATGAGATTGATCGCGCCACCCCTAGACGGTGGCTATTGATTTCCAGGGATGCTATGGTTCCCCCGGAGGAGGAAAGCGGCGGTCGCTGGTCTTTGGATCATTTGTTTATTGACCAGGATGCTATCCCTACTTTAGTGGATATTCGCCGTATCCGTAATACGGAAATGCGCCAAAAGGCGATCGGGCTAATGTTGGATTATGCGGCCCATGTTGGCTTTTACTGGCCTATTGAATCCACTATTGCTCAATTTGAGGCTAACTGTCGCGAACAAGGTCGCGATCCAGAACAGGTTTTTGAGGAGTTTCTGGGACCTGATGCTAAGGAAGAGCGTTTTTGGCAAAAAGTGAAAACTAATCTACAGGCTGGCAAAATTCGTCTGGTTTTTGTGGCTGATGAAATCTCCCCCTCTTTGCGTCGGGTGGTTGAGTTTCTCAATAAGCAAACTGACCCTGGGGAAGTCTGGGCGGTGGAAATTAAGCAATATGTCAGTCAGGAAGGTTTAAGGACTTTAGTACCTCGGGTAATTGGTCAAACGGCGGAAGCGCAACAGAAAAAATCTAGCGCTACTGGGGAACGCAGACGCTGGGATGAGATGTCTTTTTTTGAGGAATTAAATATCCGCCGGGGAACTGATGAAGCACAACTAGCCCAGAAAATTCACGCTTGGGCGAAACAACAACAGCCGAAAATTGATATTCAATGGGGAACCGGGGATATCTATGGCGGGTTTACGGCTTGGCTTCATCAAAAGGGTAAAAAAACTCACAAGTTATTTAGTGTGGATATTTCCGGGCGTTTGGAAATTTCCTCTAATAAATATGCCTCTCAACCTCCTTTTGATTGTCAGGACAAATGGCTGGAACTTCGCAATAAGTTTAGTTCTATTGGTTTATCTCTCCCGGTAGAACCGAGTGAGTATCGATCGCTAACTTTGCGTCTGTCTACTCTCCAGGATGAAACAGCCCTACAACAGGTTATGGAAACTTTTGATTGGGTGATTAAGGAAATTAAGAAAGCCTGATATTTGTCTGATGATGACTAAAAAAGCCCGTCAGAAACTAACGGGCAATTAGCGGGCAATTAGCGGGCAACTACAGCCTAGTATGCCCATGAAAGCAAGTTATACCTTGAGGCGGAAATGATGCCCTTCACGGGTCAATTAGCCGCCAATTAGACGGCAATCACAGGGAAAAAGCATCTATTACTATGGTCTACATATCCAATTGTGGATATCTTCTGTTCTCCCGGTTTTGATTTCTTCGAGTTTCTGGAAAACTTGATTGGCTACTTTGCGATCGCTTACGGGAGGTAAAATCATGTCTTCTCCCTGATATCCAATGGTGGAAATATGGGCGATAGTTGCTGCTGTTCCCATACCAAAGGCTTCCGTGAGAGTTCCTTGATGGTAGGCTTGGACTATCTCATCAATAGCGATCGCCCTTTCCTCTACCGGCATTCCCCAATCACGACATAAAGTTAACACACTATCCCGCGTAATTCCCGCTAAAATAGTTCCGGTTAATTTCGGGGTGACAACTACTCCATCAATCACAAATGCTAAGTTCATCGTGCCACATTCTTCGATATATTGGCGATGAATGCCATCAAGCCAAATCACATTATCATAGCCTTTCTCTTTAGCTTCTCGGTCTGCGAGAAGGCTGGCGGCGTAGTTTCCGGCTACTTTCGCGGCACCGGTTCCCCCTTCAAAAGCTCTCACATATTTTTCCGTGACAATCAATTTAACAGGATGGGAATAATAAGCACCTACCGGACAGGTGATAATGATAAATTTATAGGAATCCGAGGGTTTTAATCCTACCGATTCATCAACAGCAAAGTAAATCGGTCTAATATATAAAACGCTGCCATTTTTATTAGGAATCCAATCAGCATCTAACTTAATTAACTCTTTCAATCCATCAATAAAAATGGATTCGGGAATAGCTGGCATACATAACCTTTCGGCGGATTGATTAATCCGTTTATGGTTGGCATCCGGTCGGAATAATAATGGCTCACCATTGGGGTTTTTATAGGCTTTCATCCCTTCAAAGATAGCCTGTCCGTAGTGGAGAGCAGACGTGGCGGGGGATAGGTCTATGGGACCGTAAGGGATGATTTGAACATCCTGCCAATTTCCCTGGCTATAGTTAGCCACTAACATATGATCGCTGAAGATTTTGCCGAAGGGTATGGGTTCGGTTTCTAGTTCTTTAATACGGGATTTTTTGGTAGTCTCAATTCGTAGGGGCAGATGCGGATTGTTCATGATAATTTTAAGTAGGTGGCAAATGATTAAAATGATGGATTTTATGGGGGAACAGTAGATAGACGCTAGTTAGTAATTATCTGATTAACTAGGCTGTCTAACTGTTCCCAGTTCCCGAAAATCTGGTAATTTATCGCCTCAATTAACAATTCTCTAGGCTAATTTAACTTGCCTTTGCCAAAGAATTTAGGAGGTTCGGAAAGTGTGTATACTTGAGTCTCAGCGGCGATCGCCTCTCGTAGATGTCGGGGAAGTTGAAATAGTCCTAACAGGGTAGTACCGTCAAACATCCGCATACCGCCTACAGTATGCTGTTGGAGGATTTCATCTGTTTTCTCCGGTTGAGGATAGGGATCAATGGGGTGTTGCGAGGCGATCGCAAATCCCCACGGGGCTCCATAGGTGGGAATAAAGCTAGTATAGGATTGAACATGGGGAAACACAGCGTTAACTGTATTAACAATCCGAACGTGAAGGTTCAAATTTCCGGGAGCCACCGGGCCCGCTTGAATCACAAATATCCCATCATCAGCCAGGACGCGCCGGATATTCTCAAAATACTCCTTAGTAAACAGTTTAAATGAGGGTCCCTCCTCAATGGGGTCTGAGAGATCAGAAATAATCACATCCCATTTTTGGTCGGTGGTATCGAGAAACTCCAACGCATCCCCAACCACTAATTCAGTCCGGGGGTCTTCAAAAGCATTCTGGTGCATTTCTGGCAGATATTGGCGGCACGCCTCCACTACATCCCCATCAATATCAACCATTACCACCCGATCAACAGTTTTCCAGCGCAACACTTCCCGGATAGTTGCTCCCTCGCCGCCACCTAAGACTAGGACTTTCTCTGGTTTACCTTGAATGACCATCCCCGGATGGACTAGGGGTTCATGATACAGAAACTCATCCCCGGTGCAAGACTGCCATTTACCGTCCAGGACTAGGGCTTTACCATAAGCCCCAGTTTCAACAATGTACATCTCCTGATAGGGGGTTTTTTGATGGGCTAGAACATCGATAACCCCGTGAGCATAAATATCCCAAGGTGTGATGTACTCTGTCATCCAAAAATCAGCCTGAACTTCACTGCCAGCCATAAATTATCCTCCCGGGTATGATTTGACCAAAAGGGATTATATCCCAAATCCGCATAGCGATCGCTTTCATGTCATCCCCCTAATCAACCACTAACCAAACACAAGCTAGATATATGTTCGTGTTTTCGGTGGCAATATTTCTGATCTCCTCTGGCCTGGGTTAACTTATCAGAAGCATGGGTCTAAAACCCCGTCACTTGGGCAGGCTCAGTGCATCGCACTTCGATTATACTCAGTGCATAGCCTTCTAGGACGGCTTTTCTTGTTCCCTAGTGTACTGCTTGAGAACCTCTATGGGCGCACCTCCAACGGAGCTAACAAAATAGCTTGGACTCCAGAGCGCATCTTGGCCTATGGTTTAGGGTAGCCAGCTTGACCATATCGACTATAGATAGGGTTTTCTGAATAACTTAGGGAGTCGGGAATCCGGGGATTTTCGGGAGTCTGGAGCCGATAATAATTATCAATTATCAATTGTTTGGTTGTGTTCGGGTAGTGTGGAATGATGCTCTAGCTTTCAGTAAGTCCAATAAGTACCCTGGATACAACCAGCTTTCGGCAACGTTGACCCAAACCAAAAAGACTGAGGCTAGAGAATGGCTGGCTAGTGTTTCGTCTGTGCCATTACAGCAATCTCTTAAACAGTTAGATGCTGCCTACAAAAACTATTTTAATTCCCTTAGCGGAAAGCGAAAAGGTAAAAAGGTAGGGCTACCTCGATTTAAGAAAAAAGCAAATAAGGAGTCTGCGACCTTCAAAAAAACTGCATTTTCCATCAAAAAAGGAGAGGTGTTTTTAGCCAAGATTGGTAATATAAAACCCATATGGTCGAGGGAATTGCCGTCCGCACCCAGTTCGGTTACAGTCATCAAAGATGGTGCTAACCGCTATTTCTTGAGCTTTGTTGTAGAAGTTGAACCGATTCAGGTCGAGGCTAAAAACCAAAGCATCGGGATTGATTTGGGAATTAAAACTTTTGCGGTCATGAGCAACGGTGAGAAGGCTTTTAGCCCTGATTACTCGAAAGCAGACTGCCAAATTCGCAAGCTCCAGAAAAAACTAGCCCGTCAGCAGAAAGACTCAAAACGGAGAAACAGGACTCGAATTCAAATTGCGAAACTGCATAATCAAATTGCAGATACCCGCCAAGATTTCTTGCACAAATTGTCTACTAAGCTGGTTCGTGAAAACCAAACGATTGCCTTAGAAGACCTGAATATGTCAGGCTTGGTCAAAAATTGCCGTCTAGCCAGGGCTATTAGTTGGCAAGGTTGGCGAGAGTTTAGAACGCTCTGTGAGTCAAAATCTGATAAGTTTGGTAGAGAGTTTCACGTCATCAGCCCATGGGAACCGACCAGCCAGATTTGCTCTGAATGCGGCTACAAATGGGGTAAGCTCGATCTAAAAATTCGGTCGGTTCGATGCCTAAATTGTGGCACTGAACACGACCGAGATGAAAATGCAGCCAAGAATATAGAACAAAGTCGCCACAGGGCATTGGGAGACTCTAAACGGACGCTGAGACAGAAATAAGACTACCTTGGTAGCGTCAGTCAGTGAAGCGTCAAGAATCACCGTGACTTCAGGGGGCGTGAGTATGTCAAGATTGATTTTCAGGAAAGTCTGGGATTATCCATTGAGGTGGTGCTGTGCGTTTTTTGCGGACAGCTTCTTCTGCTATATCTAGCATTTGATCTAAAGATGTATTTTCAATAAAACTCGATACAGAAGTCACATATTCCCGGTGGGGGCATTTATCACCCAGAATACAACCATTTTTACAGGCTTCTGCACAATTGATGGTAGTTTCCACAATAGTTTCCTCTCTCTCAAATTCGACAACCTGCCAAAAATTGTAGTATAGCAGTCAGATTGTCGGCTACTCATACAGGAGATCAGACCATGAATCGTTTAATATACCAATTGAAATCTTTACCCTGGCGGTGGCTGCTTCAAAGCGCCGGG
Organism: Limnospira sp. PMC 289.06; assembly: GCF_032350395.1. NCBI lineage: Bacteria > Bacillati > Cyanobacteriota > Cyanophyceae > Oscillatoriales > Sirenicapillariaceae > Limnospira > Limnospira sp. PMC 289.06. The sequence continues at coordinate 1,316 of NZ_JARPLC010000131.1, read as the reverse complement.
GTCACAGTGGCTATAGTGGCGGCGGTTGAGTTGCTGTTGACTCTGGGTTTAACACATTCGGCTAGTCTCTCTCAGGCGATCGCCTTCTTGTATTCTCCACCCTTGGGCATAATTATGTTTATCGTGTCGGCGATCGGTATCGGCGCTTTGGCTGTTTATCTCTTGGAACTGTGGGACCAACAGATCATCCTTAATTCTGGCACTCTCTGGGCTTTGCTTGCCTGTCTACTCCTGGGCTTATGGATTAAATCCTTACTTCCCATACCTGGCATCGTGATCACTTTATCACGATTTTCCTTTCTTGGGGTTCTCGTCGGCGTTTTCTGGAAAGGAAGACCTTACTTTCGTTAACCCCAAACCATCACCCCAAACCATTGACGTTTAGCATTTAATACTTTACTATCTAGTTAAGTATTCACATAATATCTAAATGCAACGGCTAAAGGAGAATCAATGCTATTTCGTCAGCTATTCGACCCGGAAACCAGCACTTATACCTATCTAATTGCCGATACTGTCACCAAGGAAGCAGCATTAGTGGATCCGGTTCTTGAACAAGTTGATCGCGATCTGAAATTGCTGGAAGAATTGGAATTAAACTTACGCTATTGTTTAGAAACCCATATTCACGCTGACCATATTACCGGGACGGGGAAACTACGCCAGCTTACCGAATGTCTGGGAATTGTGCCCCAAAAGGCTAATGCAGCCTGTGCCGATCGCTATATTGGTGATGGAGAAGTCTTAGAATTAGGGGAGATTAAAATTGAGGCGATCGCTACTCCCGGACACACTGACAGCCATATCACCTATTGGGTAAATGGCGATCGTATTTTAACCGGAGATTCCCTATTAATCCGAGGTTGTGGACGTACTGATTTCCAAAGTGGCGACCCCGGACAACTTTATGATTGCATTGTTCAAAAACTCTTTACACTTCCCGAAAATACTCTAGTTTATCCTGGTCATGACTATCGAGGTCATACAGTTTCCACTATTAAAGAAGAAAAACTTTACAACCCCCGTTTAGCCGGAAACAGCCGCGAGAGTTTTATTGAACTCATGAATAGTCTCAATCTTCCCGACCCTAAAAAAATTATGGCGGCGGTTCCTGCTAATGAACGCTGCGGAAAAGTTCCCAGTCTTTCCTAAGTCTTTAACTAAAATATGACCGGGTGGGTTTATCCATCTTTCGGGTGATACATCAAAGCTGACTGGTAAGAAAGAAAGGGCGGGTTTATCTATCTTTCTGGTGATACACCAAAGCTGACTGGTAAGAAAGAAAGGGCGGGTTTATCTATCTTTCTGGTGATACA
>NZ_JARPLC010000130.1:0-12658 GCF_032350395.1 Limnospira sp. PMC 289.06 | reverse complement strand
TCTTGAAACTCTCCCAGCTAGGATATTCATCCCAGTTAGGGAACAGCCTGAAATATGCCCCTTTAGTAGTGTCGTAAGACGCTAAGTCACTAGCGATATCGCGAGAACGTTTCCTTCCTGTGTTGCGGTTGTAACCCGCAAAATACTCATCCTCTAGTTGTTGGAATATTTCCCGATAGGTTATCAGATTATCCTCAATCTGGTTCTTTCCTAAGATAGTCGCATCGTACCAGTCCCAGAATTCACTAGCGCTGCTGATAGTTCCCAGGGCTTGGTGCCACTAACTTGGCTTTCTTAACCCCGTCTATCACCCCTTGGGGTGTACACTCAAGATTAGCTGTCTTGGGTAGCCGTTTTCCGGTAGGTGGCTGCTTAAACTGCAATAGCAAATTATACTTAGTCCCGGACTTTTGTAACTTGAGTGTCACTCCTTTGGGACATTCCCTTTTAAAGTCTTGATAGGCTTTCAGGAATCTGCTATAGCTCTCATTATAGTTACCCTTCCCCCCACTGTAGGGAGTTTAGTAGCATTACTCATTTTTTACTCACTTGTTACTCTACTACGGTTTTGAGTAACACCTAAGTAACAGTAGAATGGGGGTTATAGGCTATGTATCAGGTTCAATACCCGCCGCCCGCAATTGGGCGATTAATTTTTCAGCTCGTTGACGTTCCTGGTCTAATAGTTGACGTTCCTGGTCTAATAGTTCAGTCGCCCATAGGAGTAGGTTTCCTTGTTGATCCCACCAACGTAGCCAGTAGCCCGTGAGATTTTCGCGGGTTCCTTGCTCTGCACCTAAGAAAAGCTGCATTTCTGGTATCCAAAATCTGCCCTGTTCATTAGGTGACTCTAGGTGATATCGTTGGTTCTCGTCTAAACGGTAGAGTTCTAATGTGCCTGTGTCTGGCTCAAAAATGCCATAATTAGGTACTTGTAGAATCTGTTGATAGAAAAATAACTTTCCAGGGGGATAGGTTTGTTTAATTGAATATTCACCCCCACCTGTATCTGATAAAAATTCTAGTACCAGTGCGGGAATATCCCCTTGTAGTCGGGGGGTATAACTACGAACTACTTCTTCGAGATTGACGGTAATTTGCGGAATATACGCCCAATCTGGGGCTTTTATGCTTATTTTACCGTTGATGGTGGCACAAATGCCGTAGTTGGTGGGGGTGAGCGACTTTTCTGGCAGTTTTCCGGCTAACCTTAAACTTTCGGTAAGGGCTGCTGCTAGGGCTGGTTGATAGATATTATCCACGGGATCATCGGGTAACACAAAATCATCTGGCAACTTTTCCCAAGTGATAGTGTAAGTTGGGGAAGTGGCTAACATGACTAACCTTGCAGATATTGGAACACTTGGATTATATCACAATATTTTATCGGAATTTGGGGAGGATTTATCAAGGGGTTCTCTTTGAGTCCTTACCCACTCTTTTTGGGGTTTAATGAAATAGGTTAAATATAGGGGGATTTTCCACAGTATATATAGGGGGATACCTAAGAGGGTTTTGAGGGGGATAAGCGATCGCCCAAAATTTGCCCAAGCCATACCAATGGCGGCAATTAGCAGCAGCCCCTCTAGGGCTATGATGATGGTGGGAATAGCAGAGACTCCTAGGCTACTGGCGAGTAAGGATATGGCGGCTGCACCGACCCACAAAATTACGAGAAGGGAGAGGGGGGGAACACATAGATCTAATGCCATTTGTAACAGTTCAAAACGTCTTTGGCTTAGGGAGGCTTTGAGCAGGCGCGGCCCTTGAGTTTTCAGGGTTTGTAAATGACCGTGTTCCCAACGGGTGCGTTGACTGGTGGTGGCGGTTTCGTCTTGGGGAAGGTATCCAATTACTTTTGCTTTGGCTGTAAATTGGGGGGAATAACCGGCGATCGCTAAATCGACACCTAGCTGCATATCTTCGACTATATTACTACTCGCTAAGGATATGCTTTGAATAATTGACCAGGGAAAAGCCATCCCAGTTCCGGTTAATAAACAAGGTCCCCCTAGTTTCGCTAATCCTTGGGGACGCACCCAATTTTTGACTAAGAATGCCAAGGCAGAAATGGAGTTCTTGACAGATGGATTGGGGGGTGTTTCCATTAAATATAATGCTTGCACTGGCTTGGCTGTGAGCAAGGCTTGTTGAGCAATAGTGGCGATCGCTCCCGGTTCCACTAAACAATCAGCATCAATCATAACTACCACCTCTGGGGGGTTTTGGGCTAGGTGGTGTAATCCATAATCGAGAGCATATCCTTTTCCTCTGTTGTCTGGATCTTGCCTTTCCAGGACTTGCGCTCCGTTTTCAGTGGCGATCGCTACAGTTTCATCTGTGCAGTTATCCGCAATTACAATGATTTCATCGTCCGGTTTCAGTTGAGGTAAAATATTAGCCAAAGTTTGACCAATAACTAACCCTTCATTATGAGCCGGAATTAATACAGAAATTGTCGGTTCTGGTAGGTCGTCATTTGATGTAAAACCTGGGAAATTAAACCCGGCTGCCAAACATTCAACGAACAGAACCATGATCGGAATTGCCAAACAAAAAGCTATTAATCCCAGCGTGAAACCAACCCAGATAGTGATCATTTTTTACATAGGCTCCATTTCAGGCACATCGGCTTCTGGCGCATCTAAATCAACTACAACATTGAGAGATTGGGAAATGAACCATTGACGCGGCATACCTTGAATAGTAATCTTTTTACCATCTCTTTCGATTTTAACATTGCCGCTTACTTTCTCAATATGTATATCTGAATTCATTAAGTAGGTAGCTTTATCTGTAACTTTAATCCACATCATTTAATTGCCTTATTTGGGGTGGGATATTTTTGTGGGGGATCATTCCAGCTTATCCCCCACATTTTACCAAGCTAAATTAGTGACAAATTACTCGTCTGCGCCGAAATCTTCCCGTAACTTAGCTTCCTGTTCATTGGTCAAGTTGGATTTAATCAACTCACCTTTTTCTTCATCTTTGAAGGCTTCCTCTACTTTATCTAAAGTCACACTACTGGTTAGTAAAAACAGTGCGGAAGTACCTTCAGTTACTTGATTTCGGACATCTTTGATAAAGTCATCATCAATGCCGTAGTCAGTGAAATATCCTGACAATGCTCCGGCTAATGCACCGACCGCCATTCCTAATACCGGAACAAAGAAAATCAAGCCGAATAATAGACCCCAAAAAGCGCCGCCAAATGCACCAGAACCCACTAGGTCAACGGCTTGGGTGGTTTTGGGTTTCTTACGACCTTGTGGCCAGAATACTATAGCCGCATCTTCGATTTGAATTAAACGTTGTTTCTGGAGTTCAGCGAGTTTAGTCAGAGCATTTTTAGCACCATCAGCGCTATTGTATTTCCAAACTGTTAAAGTTGCCATTGTTATCAATCTGTTGATGATTATATGGGGGTAGTATAATCATAATTGTATAAAATTGTACAAATTTAAGCAAAATTTTATGATTAGTAGATGGCAATGTGGTTATATTTAAAAGAAAAACCGGATTTCTGAATGAATAGAAACCCGGCGAATGGATAGTTAATAATCAACCCTTATTTCATGGCGATCGCAGTTTGACGGTGGCGGACTTCCAGATAAATTAACAAAGCGTTAATATCTGCGGGGTTAACCCCACCAATACGGGAAGCCTGACCAATAGTTAAGGGTTTGATCCGGTTTAACTTTTCCCGTGACTCCATAGATAGGGTTTCAATGGTAAGATAGTCTAAGTCTTGAGGAAGTTGGCGGTTAGCATGGCGGCTGATCTGATCAATTTGGTTTTGCTGGCGTTCCATATAGCCGGAATATTTAATCTCAATTTCCGCGCCTTCTTTTTCCTCTAAGGATAACTGAGAATTACCTAGGTTGTAATGTTCTAAATTGCCATAGTGAAAACCAGGACGGCGCAACAATTCCGCCAAGCTAATTGACCCCTTAATTTTTTGTTGAGTATCAGAGGCGATCGCTATACCAATTTCGTCGCGTTCCTTAACTCTGGTCTGGTCTAGCCGCTGCTTTTCGGCGATAATATTAGCCTGTTTTTGTTGGAATAATTGCCAACGGCGATCGTCAATTAAACCAATTTCCCGACCCAAGGGAGTTAGGCGGCGATCGGCATTATCCGATCGCAATAATAACCGATATTCCGACCGACTGGTTAACATTCGATAGGGTTCTCGTAGATCCTTCGTACACAAATCATCAATTAAAGTGCCGATATAACTTTGTTCCCGAGGAAACACAATCATATCTTCCCCCCGCACTAATTTAACCGCATTAATTCCCGCCACAATTCCCTGGGCTGCCGCTTCTTCATATCCAGTTGTACCATTAATTTGACCAGCACAAAATAATCCCTCAATTTTCTTAGTCATCAAAGTAGGATAACACTGAGTTGCCGGCAAATAATCATATTCCACCGCATAAGCAGGGCGTAGCATAACGCAGTTTTCCAAACCGGGAAGACTCCGCAACATTTCTAACTGCAATTTTTCCGGTAAACCAGTAGAAAATCCCTGAATATAAAGTTCAGGAATATGACGACCTTCCGGCTCAATAAAAATCTGGTGACTTTCCTTGTCTGCAAACCGCACAATTTTATCTTCAATACTCGGACAATAACGGGGGCCTTTAGCATCTACCCAACCGCCATAAACCGGCGATAAATGCAAATTTTCCCTAATTAATCGATGAGTTTCCGCCGTAGTTCTGGTTAAATAACAGTTCATTTGTTCCCTTTCAACCCACACTTGAGGGTCAAAACTGAACCATCGCACTCGTTCATCTCCTGGCTGAGGTTCTAAGTTGCTATAATCAACCGATCGCTTATCTACTCGTGCGGGAGTTCCGGTTTTCAGTCGTCCGGTTTCAAACCCCAAGCGGTTCAGTGTGTCTGTAAGTCCTACGGCCGCGAATTCTCCAGCTCGTCCCGCTGGCATGGATTTGTTACCCACCCAAATAATTCCACCTAAAAAAGTCCCAGTAGTTAGGATGACAGCTTGACAGGCAAATGCTACACCAAAATAGGTTTCTACACCTATAATTTCGTCATTTAATCCTAATACTAAATCCGTTACCATTCCCTCCCGGACTGATAGGTTTTCTTGGTTTTCGACTATTTGTCGCATTACTGCTGCATATTCGCGCTTATCCGTTTGCGCCCGCAACGCCCAAACAGCCGGCCCGCGAGAGTTGTTAAGTAGACGTTTTTGCAGGTAAGTGCGATCGGCCATTTTGCCAATTTCTCCCCCCAGTGCATCAACTTCGTGGGTGAGTTGAGACTTCGCGGGAGCCCCCACAGCCGGGTTACAGGGTTGCCAGCCAATTTTATCTAAATTCAGGGTCAGCAGCAAGGTGCGACAACCCAAACGCGCTGCCGCTAAAGCCGCTTCGCAGCCTGAGTGTCCGCCACCGACTACGATGATATCAAATTCTTCTTGAAAGTCTACGGGTGAATTTACGGTCATAGTTGGAATATTTTACAATGTCGCTCTATTTGATTTTAGGGATATCTAATGATATTATAGTTATTTTAACATTGATTGGGGATAATCTTATAGATAATTGGGGCATCACCCAAATTAATCATGTCCCAGAGGTATAATTTATTAATTAAATGCTGATTTAATCACCCACACAAATTATGAATATTCCGGCTTTAGTTAATGTAGCGATCGGTCTGTTTTTTATTTACCTGATTTTAAGCCTTTTTGTATCAAATTTACAGGAACTTATCGCCTCTTATTTGTTTGACTGGCGCGCCCAAAATCTCAAGGCATCTATTCAGAGTATCTTAGGGGATGCCATGACCGAAAAGATTTATAATCATCCTTTAGTCGGGTCTTTACAAGATTATAAAATTGATAGATTTAACCGGGGTGTGGGTCCTTCTTATATTCCTGATGATACCTTTTCTTTGGCGTTGATTAGTGTGTTGATGGAAACTGCGGGACAAGAATCAAAAATTGTCACTTTATCTGTGGATGATTTTAAGGAGGCGATCGCTTCTCAACCCGTCGCCAAAATTCTCAAGCCGGAACATATAGGATTAATGCGATCGCTCGCTAATCAAGCACAAATTAATTGTTTTGAAAATGTTTTTATTAAGGCTTTAGAAACCGAGGTAATGGCATGGTTTAATCAATCAATGGATCGCGCTTCTGGTGTCTTTAAACGTCGAGTTAAGTTGATGATTTTAGCCTTGGGATTTGGGGCTGCCATCATCATGAATGTTGATACTATTAATATTGCTAACCGCCTCTCCTTAGAACCTGTAATTCGCCAACAAGTTAGCCAAGATATTCAGATAATTTTAAGTGATAGTGATTCCTGGCAAAACTATATCAATTGTTTAAGTCAAAATTCCTTAGATAAAAACGACTGTGAAACCCTTGTCAGTGAGGATTTTCTCAAGATAGCACAAGAGAAACTATGGTCTCTTCCTTTGGGTTGGAGTTCCGCTAATTTAGCCTACCAATTCGGCGGTGAAATTTCGGGATTGACAATTCTTAGAGTCATTGGTGGTTGGCTATTAACAGCGATCGCTATCTCCATGGGATCTTCATTTTGGTTTGATCTCCTCAACCGATTGATTGATGTTCGCAACACCGGAAATAAACCAGATGATACATAACAGTAAATAGTGAAAATTCACCAGTGATCAATTCACATTACTTGTGACCTCACTATTATTAAAGCTGGGATTTTTTTTGGGTCCAAACAGAAAATAGGTAATCATTTTACCTTTACCTTTGACATCTATCATCTCTCGCTTTTCAAATAAATACTGATGTTGTAGGAGTTGATAAGTATCCTCAGAAACATGAATTTTACCAGGTACGCCATGGGACTCCATTCGGGATGCAGTGTTAACCGTATCACCCCATAAATCATATATAAATTTTTTCAAACCAATCACACCCGCCACTACTGGTCCGCTGTGAATACCTATGCGGATACTTAATTTTCGGTTTTGTGTCTTATTTAATTCAGCCATAACTTTTTGCATATTAATAGCCATTTCCGCAATAGCAATAGCATGATAATCTCGACGGTGTGGGAGTCCTCCCACTACCATATAAGCATCTCCAATAGTTTTAATTTTTTCCAATCCATAGGCTTCCGTGAGCATATCAAAAGCCGAAAAAATTTTGTTTAAAAGGTTGACTAAATCCACAGGAGAAAGTTCCGATGCTAACTGGGTAAAACCGACAATATCAGTACATAATACTGTAACTTCCGCAAAAATTTCCGCTACCCGGTTGTTGTTTCAGCTTATCAGCAATTTTTTTAGGCAATATATTAAGTAAAAGACGTTCCGTTTGTTCTCGCTCATGCTGTAAAGCTGCTTCTGTTAATAAGCGTTCCGTAATGTCCCGTAAAATGGCTCGTGTGGCGATCGCTTTACCATCTTCTAATTTACAATTGATACTACCTTCTACTGAAATTTTCTTACCATCTTTAGTAATAAATTCCGCTTTAATAGAATCAACTAACTCCCCCCTCACAAGACGAGCTAAAATCTGTAAAAAATGAAATTTATTATCAGGATGAATAATATCAAAAATAGTCAGATTAGATATTTCAGATTCAGTATATCCTAGAGTTTGCTTCCAAGCTCTGTTCACATAGATAAAACTACCATCCATACCAAAAGACTGAATTAAATCACTAGCATTTTCAAACAAATCTCGATATTTTTCTTCGCTTTCCGCTAAGGCTCTTAATAACAGGCTAGTTTCGTTGGTACTTTGAACTAATTTTTGCTCTAAAACCATTCTATCTGTCACATCAGAAAAGAAGATAATTAGCTGATATTCTTGCGTTTTATCATCATAATACCGATTTGCAAAAAAATCTAAATAAAGGGGGGAGTCTGGGTCAGCAAAACGACCAATTCCTTTCATTTCAAAAGATGGTAATTCTCCCCGCAATACCTCCATTAACATCTCCTCAGTTCCGAAGAGTTCTGGTAAGCCATTGTGGATATCTTCACCAAGTTGAAATGACTCCGGTTCATCAGCAAAACGATCTACCTGTGCTGACAGTTCACAGATGATTAAATTAGCATCAATAATTAAATATTCTAAGTGATGGGGAACTACAATTTTCGAGCCAAGTTGCTTCATATTATCCTCTGGTATATTCAAGTTTTTGGAGACCCTGATTTTAACTAATTATACCTGATTATTGAAGTCCTAATTATGGGTAATGATTAAACCTTAACCACCATACTATAAGACAATTTTTGGAATATTTCATCCACATAATCACCTGTTTTCGCTGAAGTGGGATAAATACCTAGGGCTTTTTCGATAACTGGTTCTGGCACATATTTAGTCAATTTTTCCAGGTCTTTTTCATTCACCAAATCAGCCTTATTCAAAGCTACAATTACTTCACCTTTTGGGTTCACAGATAAAAACAAGTTCAAGTGTTCAATTAACCGCTCAATAGTTTCTTGGCGACTGAGATCGGCTACCAAAATCACCCCGCCCGCTCCCTGTAGGTAAGAAGGCGCAATTGCTTGAAATTTTGTGTGCCCTTCTATATCCCAAATTAACAACTGTAAATTGACTATTTCTTCCGGTTTTACGTTGGGTAAGTCAACAGCTTTGCGGGAAATTTTCACTCCCACTGTTGACAGATATTGGTCGCTGAATTGACCATCTACAAAACGCCGAATTAGGCTGGTTTTGCCAACGCTAAAGTCACCAACCATACACATTTTTTTAGAAATTTTAGACATTGGATTAAGGTTGTTCTCCCTGGTTCTGGTCTTGGTTATCTATTATTTCAAATACCACAGTTCTCCCCAATAAGAAAGGCTGATGAGATACAACATCTGTAGGTGGCTGGCTGTTACCTACTACCTCTAGGCGTTTCGGGTCAATTCCTTGTTTGGTCAAAGCGTCCCGAACTGCTATGGCTCGATTGAGGGCTAATTGCTGATTTCTAGCAGCATTTCCCCTCAGATCAGTATGACCAATAATTCTGAGCGATAGTTGCGGATACCGATCCAGAAATTCTTGGATTTTGGTTATGATTTGCAGATCTTGGGGGTTAAGCTGTGCTGAACCGGAATTAAAGTAGATGCGATTTTCTATGCGGACTGGATCGATTTTTAAGGTGCTAAAAACTGATTTTATCCCAGGAATATTTTCAAAGGCGGCGGGAATTATTTGAGCGTCTCTCATTTGTCTGACTTGACCACTAATAATAACTTGGCGATCGCTATCACTATAATTGCTTTCAATATTAACGCCAGCAATTTCATGGAAAATCCCCGTCATGCGTTCCACTTCTCCAGCCGTTACTATAGGATCTGGCGGTACATCAACAGCGATAATTTGGTTATCTATCTGCAAGTCAGAAGCCCTATATACAGCTAAGTTTTCCGCTAATTACCGTAATCTTTCATTAGGAACTTTTCCACTCAGTCTTAATTGCTCACCTTCCCCTGAGACAGCAATCTTATAAATCGCTAACTCAGGAGTTGCAGCTAAGGTTTGGGCGGTTTGATATGCTATGCGTCTTTGCCGGTATTCTTGATAAGAAAAATATCCCCAAGGAATTAAAATTAACAACCCGATAAATACTCCCAAACTAATCAGAGCCAGAGGTAGTCGCTTTAATTTTTTCTCAAATACAAATTTAATTAAACTTTCTAATAACTGATGTACAGCCAGCGGAATATTGTCGCGATCGCCATCAAAATTTTCGATAAATTCTCCGTAATCTAAAACAATTATACCCATAGTTTGTCGCATTTTTTCGATAAATTCTGGCGTGGGTTCCCCTTTAGTTACCACAGCTAAATAACAGTAACCCGCCACCTCTAGGATTATTTTAGAATCCCCATACTCAATCTCATTGAGTTCTGAATAATTATCAATTTGCACAATGCAATCATTCACAAAACTGCGAATAGCAGTTAACATCCCGGCTACCATTTCTGACTCAAGGCTATAGCTACCAGAAGCCTGCACCTCCGAAATCACTAACCCTGAGTTTTTATGAATTAAAAAGATGGCTTGAACTGCAAAAGGTAAAGATTCTTTGAGGATTAATTCTGCTTCCGAAACCACCTTCACCTTAGCTTTAATTTTCCGCGCCACTCCCTCAAAACTAAAAGCATTAGCTACTTTGTCGTTAATATTCTGAACAGCCTCGGCTAGATATTTGCTGATAGTATTACCAATCACAGGATATAAAGCATCTACCATCGCATCACTTTCTAGGCGAATTTGCTCCTTAATAGCTTTACCCATTTCTGGTGCTAAAGCATTAGCTATGGCATTTTGATCTAATTTTCTTTGCTCACGAAGCGCGATCGCTATTTCCGGCGCTAAAGCCTTCGCCACTTCTTCCGGGGCGTTTTTAATATGCTGAGAAATCGCCCCAGGTAATAAATCGGCGATCGCATTAATCATCCCCGACTTATCTTGTCGTTTTTTCCCCGCAATAATCTCATCAATAATCGGCACAATTGAGTCTATAACTTGTGGTTGAGACAGAAGCATTTGCTCATTAATGATAGCTGTTATAGCTGGGAGTAATAGGTTAAAAATCTTGCCAGGATCATCAAATTTATCCTGAACCGCTTGCAGTTTCTGTTCCGCTGACTGAATTGGGCTCTGTAGCCTCGGTAACTCAGTCTCAAGATAACTTTTAGTGACTTTTTCAAACTCCGAGAATTTGGAACCTAGCAGCAGATCCTGTAATGGGTCGAAAGGGTCGGACAAGTCCTGACTTAGATCTACTTCTGTATCGCTGGTTTGGTTTTATGGCGGCGCAGAAACAGAGGTTTTCTCCTCCTCCAAATCAGAACCATTATTATTATTTGCATGAGATTTAGCAGTTTCTCCAGACTGGACAGACACTGGATCATCAAAATACTTACTAAACTCATTTGGGGAAATTTCAATTAATCGAACCGCCTTAGTCACCACTTCCTCATCCTCTGGGATTAACTCAGAGAATGCTGTCTCTACCTGAGTCTCTATCTTCTTAGTAGTCTCTACCTTCTTAGTCTCTACCTGGGTAAAATCTTATGGTTGAGCAGAAAGTAGATCCTCCCTTTTCACACCCAGATTTTGTGAATTACTTTTCCGAGAATATGAGGATTTTTGTTCATGCTTAATATTGCTATTTTGAGATGGAGAATTATCAACTTTGGGAGTTTGAGGTGAGTTAGTGATAGATTCATCATTAGGCTTCCCAAGCAACACATCAATCAAAAGATCAACCAACTCATCCAGTTGTGGTTCAGACTCAACAGATTCTAACTCAACCTCTTGTGATTGATTTATGCTCTTGGGAGTTTCTTGCGATCTAGTCATAAATGCCACCCCTGATAGATAATTCAGTCAAGTAGGGGTCGAGAGATATGTCGCCATCTCCCCCTCCCATACAAAACCGTACTTGAGACTTTCACCTCATACGGCTCCTAATTTGATTGCTCCATTGTTAGGGATACAGCGTTGACATTATCTAATGCCGTCTTATCATCGCGGGTGTGGCGATGTAGTAGTTGAAGATTTTTGTATTCATCCTTTCCGCCTAAGCTTCGAGGTACAATGTGGTCTACTTCAATTAAATCCGATGGTGCAAAATACTGTCCGCACCAGGTACATCTGCCTTTTTGCTTTTTGAGTAGTTTTGCTACCCTATTTGGCGTGTCAATTGCTTGTCCTTTCCTAGTTGCCCAGTAAGTCCAATTTCCGTCATATGGTGTTGCGTCAGGGCGTATCAGGGTGTGTCTGACAATCGGAGTCCAATTATGTTGCCATAATGTGAGTCCATCCTTAGTCTGGAACAACCAAGATTCATGCCTTTCTTTCCCATTACTAAGTCTAACCGTTCCATGACTGAAATAGTTTCTTAGCTTCTTGTAACTTGTCTTTCCGCATCTTGATACTGTCCATGCCCTTAACATTAACCAGACTTTGTGGTCTAGCTTAACGAAGGTCTCTGATGAGACTACCGCTGAATAATAGTTTGACCATCCCCTTATGATTGGGTTTAGTTTGCTTATCAGGGCTGATTGGGGTGCGGTTTTAAGATTTTTTATTGCATCCTTAATCACTTCTGTGTGGGCTTTAACTGCTTTGTTGCTGGGTTTGATGTGAGTTTTGTGACCGATTGGACGGCTTGCTGCTCCACCAGTTTTCCCAGTTTTATATTTTCCTGCAGGATATTGCCTAATATTGAATCCTAGAAAATCAAATCCGGGTTCTTCAAGTTTTCCATCATATTCAATAGGATTGAGTGTATGACAGATTCGAGTTTTTCCCGGTTTAATCTCTAACCCAATAGGTTTTAACCATTCATAAATAGCAATCTTGCACTGTTCAATAATCTCTAGTGATGGTGATATCACTACAAAATCATCGGCATATCTTATTAAGGTGACTTTAACCTTAACCCATTTTGTTTTTGGATACATCGTTTCAATTAACCTAACCATGCCCAACAGTGCGATGTTAGCCAGGAGTGGACTTATTACCCCTCCTTGAGGTGTCCCTGTTTCAGTATCCTCAAATACACCGTTATCTAGTACACCTGCTTTGAGCCATTGTTTTAGGTCTCTTTTCAGGCTGCTTGGACAATGAATTTTGGACAGTAGGTAATCATGGTTT
>NZ_JARPLC010000129.1:12733-12816 GCF_032350395.1 Limnospira sp. PMC 289.06 | reverse complement strand
CCGGCCAGAGGGCGGGTTTATCAATATTGTCGCTGGGAATTGAAGATTGACACCACAACCGGCCAGAGGGCGGGTTTATCAAT
>NZ_JARPLC010000129.1:0-12724 GCF_032350395.1 Limnospira sp. PMC 289.06 | reverse complement strand
ATTGTCGCTGGGAATTGAAGATTGACACCAGAACCCGCCCCTACATCATGGTTTATTATCAATTAATTTTTAGCGACTAGAAGGGGGTAAAGACCTAAAAATACCTCTACCTGTGGGTATTCTGCCATTACCTGGAGTTACTCTAGAATCAATTCCGTTACCAGGAGATAGACCGCCATTCAAGTCTCCCCGACTCCTATTGACGTTGTTTTGTATGGTCTGTAGGGAATCAGATCCCATGTTAATGGTTTCTACGCTATCACCACCACTACTCTCTAAGGGGTTAGCAACACCCCCTAAAGCATCCCCAAGAAAAGTGTTAGTAAACCCAGGGTCTTGGGTTTCCTCAAAAAAGGGAGCCCTGAGCCGCCGTTGAGCGATCGCATTTTCTTGTATAGTTCCATTAGAGGCGATCGCTATGCCATCAGAACCGACCCCAGCCGTAATAGTCACAATTGGTAGGAGCCACAATAGTCTCGAAAAATTAGCCATCATCTCAAATCCTCCTCAAATTATCAAATTAGCAGCTATGCCTTGAGATTAGATCCCAGACCTCCAATTTTCTGCTAAACTCCCGAAAGTGCAATTATAACCATCACATCAATTTAGCTTAACTAACTTAATATCGTTTGCTCCAAACTACAACCATGAAATCAACCTTGGTCAAAAAAACCAGTTTCCTCATTGCCTTATTTTTGGTCAGCCTAATTGCTGTCATACAAATTCCAGCGATCGCACTCCCGCCAGCTTTTCGGACACCACCGACCCCCTCCGACTTACCCCTACTTCCCCCAGAAATTCTTGATGAACCCCTACCCCTAGAGCCGCCACAGCCCACCATTGCACCTCCTCCCGCACCAGTTATCGAGGAAACCATCACGCCTCCTCCCGCACCAGTTATTGAGGAAACCATTACACCCCCACCAGTTCCTGATATACCTCCACCAGTTCCCGAACCGCCGATCGCCCCCCCACCCATTCCCCAAATTCCCAAAACCGAAATTCGCGGCGTTTGGATGACCACCAATGATACAGATGTGTTAATGAATCAGCCTAGACTCGAAGAAGCAGTCAGCAAACTCGCCCGATTCAATTTTAACACAATTTATCCAGTGGTTTGGAACTCTGGCTATGTCACCTATAAAAGTTCTGTAGTTAAAGAAGCAGGAATTCAGCCTTTTGTCCGCCGAGGTTTCCAAGGACAAGATATGCTCGCTGATTTAATTGAACGCGCTCATCGTCATAACTTATTAGTGCTTCCTTGGTTTGAGTTCGGTTTTATGGCTCCCCCCACTTCCGAGTTAGCTTTAAAACATCCCAACTGGCTCACTCAACAGCAAAATGGAACTAAAACTTCCATGAGCGCCGCCGGGGAAGTGGTTTGGTTAAATCCCTTTCACCCAGAAGTCCAGAAGTTTATGACTGATTTAATTGTAGAGGTCGTTACAGACTACGATATTGATGGCGTACAGTTTGACGACCATACCAGTTTACCTAGTGCATTTGGATATGACCCTTATACCATTTCTCTTTATCAAAGAGAGACTAATCGCACCCCACCTAGTAACCCCCAAGACCCCGCCTGGGTGCGTTGGCGTGCTAATAAAATCACCGCTTTTATGAGACAATTGCACCGCGCTATTAAAGCCAAAAAACCTCATAGCATTATTTCCGTTAGTCCCAACCCTTATCATATCGCCTATAACGGTCATTTACAGGATTGGGTTACTTGGGTTAGAGATGGTCTTGTTGATGAGTTGGTCGTGCAGGTTTATCGGGATGAATTGGACTTTTTTATTACTGAGTTGAACCGCCCGGAAATGAAAGCCGCACAAAACAAGATTTCTACCGGCGTTGGTATTCTCACCGGTTTGAGAACTAGACCAGTTCCTATCAATTTCATCCAGTCCAAGGTTCGCGCCGCCCGCGATCGCCAATTCGGTGTCGCTTTCTTTTTCTATGAAAGTCTCTGGGACCACGCCGCCGAACCCCTCGCAGAACGACAGCATAGTTTTGAGTCTATGTTTCCTCAACCTGCTATTCGCGCCTCTATTCGCTAACCGACTTCAATTCTGGGTTGGTTGGGGATATGCACAAAATGTCGTTTTTGTCAAGAGGTCGATTTTTGGCCGTCCCTTACTTACCCAAAACTCGTGATTCGTGAATTATATTTTTTAGCCAGAAAATATTTGTATGGGCGCTATAATAAGGGTTTCAGCGCCTTTTTTTGCGTATAGACACAGTAATCCCTTGGGTGCGATTTATTCTAGGATACCAGAACCCCTATGATTTCGTCAACCTTTTGCGAGCTATTTTCAATAAAAACTTATTAATTCTTAATGTCGTTCGGAACATCAAAATTATCTGGCTGGAAGTATTAGCAAAACTTAACTTTTTGAGCCAATAATAGGGGGGAGGCGATCGCCTATAGGTGTCTGTGATGTGGTATAGATATTAAGGTTTGGTCAGTTAATGATATGAGACTGAATAAAATCGAGGATAGTAGTTAATCCTTGCTTTTCCTTGAGATTAGTAAAGACAAAAGGTTTATTTCCGCGCATCTTTTTAGTATCTCTTTCCATGACGGTTAAATCCGCCCCCACAAAGGGAGCTAAATCAATCTTATTAATCACCAATAAATCCGACTTAGTAATTCCCGGTCCACCTTTGCGGGGGATTTTATCACCCGCCGCCACATCAATAACATAGAGAGTTAAATCGACCAATTCCGGGCTAAAAGTCGCCGCCAAATTATCGCCACCACTCTCTAAAAACACCACATCCAAATTAGGAAAAGTAGACTCCAACTCTTGAATAGCACTAAGATTAATCGAAGCATCCTCACGGATAGCGGTATGGGGACAGCCTCCCGTTTCCACGCCGATAATTCTCTCGGCTTCTAAGGCTTGCGATCGCATCAGAAACTGAGCATCTTCTTGGGTGTAAATATCATTAGTAACCACAGCCATTTGAAAGCGATCGCGCAAGGCTTTACACAGTGCATCAAGTAAAGCCGTCTTACCCGACCCCACAGGTCCAGCAATTCCCACTCGAAAAGGACTCATTAAATTCCCCTGATTATAGATAACTTAAAACTCGATACCCGGTTGAGCCTTAACCCCTTGTTCCCGGAAAGGATGCTTAACCAAAGTCATCTCCGTAACCAGATCCGCCCGTTCTATCAAACTAGGGGGAGCCCCACGACCCGTCAAAATCACATGGGAGTCGTGAGGTTTCTTGTCCAAACCCTCCAAAACCGTTTCTACAGTGAGATATCCCAATTTTATCGCAATATTAATTTCATCTAAAAGGACTAACTTAATCTCAGGATTTTCAATTAAAGATAGACTAAGTTTCCAGGCTTCATGAACCCTTTGGATATCGCGATCGCGGTCTTGAGTTTCCCAGGTAAAACCTTCCCCCAAAGCATGAAACTGTAATTGTTCCGGCCAGAGACTGAAAACCGCCTTTTCTGCTGGTTCCCATGCGCCCTTGATGTACTGGACGATCGCCACCTTATAGCCATGACCAAGCGATCGTAAAACCATCCCCAAAGCAGCCGTAGTTTTACCCTTCCCATTGCCAGTATTGACAATAATCAAACCCTTTTCCACCTGTCTATCAGCTACCCGCTGGTCTTGAATTTCCTTGCGGCGCTGCATTTTTTGGCGGTGTTGTTCCGCCGTCAAACCCGTAGTTTCCATAGCGATCGCATCACTGAGTAAGATATGATTAACTCTAGCATAGAGGCGGCTAAAGCTGCTATAGAGTATTGACAGGAAAACCCATAAATCCCCATGGTGAGATTGTATGTTATCAGCCCAAGCCGCAGAAGCAATTATTTTAGAACAAGTAGCCCCACCCCACCAACAACATATAGAACTCGTCAAATTATCCGAGGCTACCGGACGCATTCTCGCCGCCCCGATTACCAGTGAATTAGACTTCCCCCACTGGGATAACTCCGCCATGGACGGTTATGCTGTCCGTTATGCTGATGTCGCCCACAGTAGCGCCGAACATCCTGTTACCTTGGAAGTCATAGAAGAAATACCCGCCGGATATTGTCCCCAAAAAACCATCGCCCCCGGACAAGCCGCGCGCATTTTTACCGGAGCCTGTTTACCTCCTGGGGCTGATACCATTGTAATTCAGGAAGATACCCAACCTGATGGCGATCGCATCAAAATCCTAACCACCCCCCAACTGAGAGCCTTTGTGCGTCATCAGGGGTCCTATAGTCGCGCCGGAGACCCTCTGCTACCTCCGGGAATTAGCTTAGGAGTTGCAGAAATCGCAGTTTTAGCCGCCGCCAAATGTGTGTCGGTCCCAGTTTATGCTAAACTCAAGGTAGCATTGATATCAACCGGGAATGAATTAATCCCCCCAGAGCATCCCATAGCCCCAGGAAAGCTAGTAGACTCTAATCAGTATGCTTTAGCTAGTTGGGTGATGCAAATGGGCGCAGAACCCCTTATTTTAGGGATTATTCCCGATGAACCCCAAGCCCTCAAAACTGCGATCGCCAAAGCCCTACTCACCGCTGATATAGTATTATCAACCGGGGGAGTGTCCGTCGGGGATTATGATTATGTTGGTCAAATTCTCGCTGACCTTGGGGGGGAAATTCTGGTCAACTCAGTAGCCGTCAAACCCGGAAAACCCCTCACCTTCGCGACCTTTCCCAATTGTTTGTATTTTGGTTTACCCGGAAACCCCGTGTCAGCCTTAGTCACCTGCTGGCGGTTTGTCCAACCGGCTTTGAAAAAACGAAGCGGACTCGCGGGTGAGTTTTGGGGACCAGAGTGGTGGCCAGTGCGATCGTCAACCGAATTGCGATCGGGGGGTAAGCGAGAAACCTACCTTTGGGGAAATCTGCGATCGGTCAATGGCGAAACCCAATTTATCCTCGCCCCAGGAAGTCAAAACTCTGGAAACCTGATTAACCTCGCCCAAACCAACGCCCTCGCTATGCTTCCAGTCGGTCAGACCTGCACTCAAGCCGGGGAATTTGTCCAAATTCTCAAAGTCCGTTGAGATTTTCGGTCTGCTTGGTTTCACAGGACCCCCCTTACATCTCTCATTGAACGGGGAAGTATCAACACTAATCGCCAATATTATATTGACTATAGTTTCCGCCGTCATCCTTAACTGTTAAACTGTTAGCCCAGCCTAGGCTTGGTTAACTGTTGACTAATCTGCTATTATAACATTCCTGTGAACAATAATGCGCGTTCTAATTGTTGAAGACGATCCTATGATGCAACTAGGGTTAGAGCAAGTCTTATCAGACTGTCCAGATATTACCCTAGTTGGTATTGCTGAAGATGGTTATTTAGGCGTAGAAGCCGCCAAAGAGAAAAAACCTGATATTGTGATTATGGATATCGGGTTACCTCGCCTTGATGGCATTGCAGCTACCAAACAGATTAAAGAAATCCTACCAGAAATCAGAGTCGTGATGCTCACTTCCCACACAGCAGAGACGGAGGTACTTGCTTCCCTTTCTAGTGGCGCTGATGCTTATTGTGTTAAGGGAGCTAGTGTTGATAGTTTGATTGTAGCAATACAGGCAGCCTATGAAGGTGCAACCTATCTAGATCCTCAAGTTGCTCGTGTGGTCATGGAACACCTCAAGCCACCCACACCCCAAACCAACTTGGGTACCTTATCCCCCCGCGAGTTAGAGGTGCTTAAACTTATGGTAGAAGGTAAGAGTAACCCAGAAATTGCTGAGGCTCTTTATTTAAGTCCTAACACTATTAAAACTCATGTTCGGGGGATTATGAATAAATTAGCCGTTGATGACCGGGTAATGGTTGCTGTAGTCGCTTTGCGATCGGGTTTAGTATGATTTCAATCGCGACGACAACGCCGCGACCTACTTTCAGACCTGAGAATAGGGTATTGGGGGAATTATCCCCCAATCCTTGATTAATCGACAAGGGGACCAGCGGCGGTTACTTCCTCTGGTACATTCACATATTTACTGAAGTTGTCCACAAACAACTTAGCCAATTGTTTCGCTTGTTTTTCATACTCTTGGGAATCAGACCAGGTTTTCACCGGATCAAGAATTTCGGTCGGAACTCCTGGTACAGCATCAGGAACCCAAATCTTGAAGATCGGATGCTCATGGAATTTCACATTATCCAAGTCTCCATTCACCGCCGCCGACACTAAGGCGCGAGTGTATTTGATGGGAACACGACTGCCAACTCCATAAACACCACCAGACCAGCCAGTATTCACCAAATATACATTGGTTTCTGGGTGATCCGCAAGGCGTTTACCTAGCAAAGTAGCATAAATCGCCGCTTCTAAGGGTAGGAAACATTTACCAAACCCAGCCGAGAAAGTCGCTTCTGGTTCTTTGATACCCCGTTCGGTTCCCGCTACCTTGCTGGTGTAACCAGACATAAAGTGATACATCGCTTGTTCGCGGGTCAGTTTAGAGATGGGGGGTAGAACTCCGAAAGCATCTACAGCCAAAAATAGAATGGTTTTGGGATGACCACTAACACTAGGAATAACCGCATTGGGAATGTAGTCAATGGGATAGGCAACCCGGGTATTTTCTGTTAAACTACCATCATTGTAGTCGGGAATCCGAGTGTAGCGATCGAGCACTACATTTTCCATCATTGAACCAAACCGGATCGCATCCCAAATTTGGGGCTCATTTTCTCGCGACAAGGCGATAGTTTTCGCATAGCAACCACCTTCAAAGTTGAAGATACCATCTTCTGACCAGCCGTGTTCATCATCCCCAATTAGATAGCGGTCTGGATCAGCAGAAAGGGTGGTTTTTCCGGTTCCTGATAGACCAAAAAATAAGGCAGTATTACCAGCGTCATCTACATTGGCTGCACAGTGCATGGGTAGCACATCAGCTTTGGTCATAAAGTAATTCATCAGGGAGAAAACTGATTTTTTGATTTCTCCGGCGTACTTGGAACCACCAATAATTACTAGCCGTTTGGACAGGTGAAGTACAATAAAGGCTTCACTATTGATGCCATCATCTTCGGGATCGCCGTGGAGTCCAGGAACTGCAATTACTGTAAAGTCAGAATTGTGGGTTTGTAGTTCTTCGTCTGTCGGACGAATAAACAGTTGGTGAACAAACAGGTTTTGAGATGCCAGCTCGTTGATGATCCGCACACCAAAACGACGCTGGGGATCTGCTCCGACAAAGCCATCAAAGATATATAAATCGCGACCTTGGATGTACGAACGTACCCGCCGACATAGGCGATCGAAGTTTTCTTCAGGAATGGGGACGTTCATTTTACTCCAGTGGATTTCGTCCCGACTATTCGCTTCTTCAACAATGAATTTATCGTGAGGAGAACGACCTGTATATTTACCAGTTTTTACGCAAAGGGAACCATTGGAAGCTAAGACACCTTCCCCCCTAGCTACTGCGTGTTCAATCAGAATAGGAACTGGTAGATTATGATAGACATGACCTAAATTTTTTAAGCCTAGGTTTTCTAGTCCATAGGTGAGATCACCCTGTAGACGACGTTCGACATATTTTCCGGTGTTAGCTACTGGGAAGTCTTGTCCTTGGTCCGATAATCTTTTATTGATTAGGCTGGGAATTGAAATGTTTTGATAATCACTACGATCTACTGTATTTACGCTATCCATAGTTGATAACCTCTAGTGGTTTTGAAGTGAAGTATTTACGGGCAACTATTTTTGAAGTGGTTGGGGAACATTAATTAAGTAACCTACAACTCTGACCCCAACAACTGTGGCTCTAATAACAACCCCCTACACCGAACTTAGCCTGTGAATATATAGATTATGTACACTCAGCTAGAAGTTGATCCTCAATGGAAAGTTTGAGCTTGAAGTTCGGAAACGATATTTTCGATTTTGGTGTTGATTCTCAATGCCCGCTCTCATCTGCATGAAGGTAGTTGTGCTTGGCAATGTTTTTGGTTGGATCTACCTCCACCTTAAAAAAATCATACACCGATCGCCCTAATTCTGAAGTGAAATTTTTGGAAGCGCTAATTGTACTTTTATTGCATTTGTTTAAGTTATAATTCTGAATGCAGATTTTGCATCATAGAGCACCGAAATTTCCTCAATCATAGTTTATGTTCCCTAGCTTTGGGAAGGGGTAATTCTAAAGAAAAGATAAATTTCTGTGGCGATCGCTGCGGAGTGCAGGCAAAAATCATGACAGAATAAGGGAAACCTGAAGGTTTATAGTAAGAACAGAGATCATGTACGAAAAAATTACCCCCCCCGATACAGGCGAGAAAATCACCTTCTCTGACGGAGAACCCATTGTTCCCGATAACCCAATTATTCCCTTCATTCGGGGCGACGGCACGGGTGTAGACCTCTGGCCAGCGACAGAACGAGTGATTGACGCAGCAGTGGCCAAAGCCTACGGCGGCGATCGCCAGATCAGTTGGTTTAAAATTTACGCTGGGGACGAAGCCTGCGAACAATACGGCACTTATCAATATTTACCGGAAGACACGCTGACGGCAATCCGAGAATATGGTGTGGCTATCAAAGGCCCCCTAACCACCCCCATAGGCGGCGGCATCAGATCCCTGAACGTGGCGCTACGGCAAATTAATGACCTATATACCTGCGTCCGTCCCTGTCGCTACTATCCTGGTACTCCCTCCCCCCACAAACACCCGGAACAACTCGATGTGATCATCTATCGGGAAAACACAGAAGACATATACTTAGGGATTGAATGGCGCGAGGGTACGGAAATCGCCCAAAAACTCATCGACACCCTCAACAATGAGCTAATTCCGGCTACCCCGGAACATGGCAAAAAACAGATCCGCCTAGACTCGGGTATCGGTATTAAACCGATCAGTAAAACTGGTTCCCAACGGCTAGTCCGTCGCGCCATTAAACACGCCCTGCGCCTCCCCAAAAATAAGCAAATGGTGACTCTGGTGCATAAGGGCAATATCATGAAATACACGGAGGGGGCTTTCCGAGACTGGGGTTATGAACTAGCAACTACGGAGTTTCGCGAAGAATGTATCACTGAACGAGAATCATGGATCCTCGGCAACAAAGAACATAAACCCGACATCTCCCTGGAAGATAACGCGCGCCAGGTAGAACCGGGTTTTGATGCGCTGACCCCAGAAAAACGCCAAGAAATCTGCGATGAGGTGAAGGGGGTTCTGGAGGCGCTATGGGAAAGTCACGGTAATGGTAAATGGAAAGATAAAATTATGGTCAACGATCGCATCGCTGACAGCATCTTCCAACAAATCCAAACCCGTCCTAGCGAATACTCTATCCTGGCTACGATGAACCTTAACGGAGACTACCTATCGGACGCAGCCGCCGCTATGGTAGGAGGGTTGGGTATGGGACCAGGTGCGAACATTGGTGACACCTGCGCGGTATTTGAAGCTACCCACGGTACAGCACCTAAACACGCTGGACTCGATCGCGTTAACCCCGGTTCGTTAATCCTATCGGGAGTGATGATGTTAGAATACATGGGCTGGCAAGAGGCGGCGGACCTGATTAAAAAAGGTCTGGGGGCGGCGATTTCTAACCGTGAGGTAACTTATGATCTGGCCCGACTCATGGAACCTCCGGCTGAACCCCTCAAGTGTTCAGAATTCGCCGAAGCTATCATTCGCCACTTCTAACCTATAGCAATGGGCGATCGCCTATTAACCAGAAAATAGGCAACAAGCCATCTGCTAACATAAAATGGAAATCCCTCTACCCCTTCCCTGAGCTTGTCGCCGGGAGCAGAGGGTGGGGTAGAGGGTCAGATGATCACATAGATCTATTTTTTAGCCCCAATTTTTCCAATTTTTACTCTGAGCAGGATTCAAAGCTAATGGCCAGCAAAACCGAGACCTCCGAAAAGCAGAAAGCCCTAAATTCAGTCCTTAACCAAATCGAAAAGAGTTTTGGTAAGGGGTCTATTGTCCGCCTAGGAGACTCCGCCCGCATGAAGGTGGAAACTATCTCCAGTGGCGCACTCACGTTGGATTTAGCCCTAGGTGGTGGTTTGCCCAGGGGAAGGGTGATTGAAATTTATGGCCCGGAAAGTTCCGGTAAAACTACCCTGGCGCTTCATGCGATCGCCGAAATCCAAAAAACTGGCGGAATAGCAGCTTTTGTGGACGCTGAACACGCCCTCGACCCTACCTATGCAGCCGCCCTGGGAGTAGATATTGAAAACCTCCTAGTTTCCCAACCTGACACCGGGGAAATGGCTTTAGAAATAGTAGATCAATTGGTGCGATCGGTAGCGGTTGATATTGTAGTGGTAGACTCGGTAGCTGCTTTAGTTCCCCGTGCTGAAATTGAAGGGGATATGGGGGATTCTCACATGGGACTACAAGCCCGGTTAATGAGTCAAGCCCTACGGAAAATTACCGGAAATATCGGTAAATCTGGCTGTACAGTTATTTTCCTGAATCAGTTACGCCAAAAAATTGGTATTGTCTACGGCAACCCAGAAACTACCACCGGGGGGAATGCCCTTAAATTCTACGCCTCGGTCCGTCTTGATATCCGCCGCACCCAAACCCTGAAAAAAGGCTCGGACGAGTATGGCATTCGCGCTAAAGTTAAGGTGGCTAAAAATAAGGTCGCGCCACCCTTCCGAATCGCTGAATTTGATATTATTTTCGGCCAGGGAATCTCAACTATCGGTTGTTTGATTGACCTCGCAGAAGAAACCGGAGTGATTAAACGTAAGGGCGCTTGGTATAGCTACAACAACGAGAATATCGGTCAAGGACGCGATCGCACCATCACCTATATGCAGGAAAACCCAGCATTTACCGAAGAAATTGATAAACGAGTCCGTGCCGCTTTAGCAGGGGGTGCAGTTGTATCAGCCACCTCTGTTGTTAAACTTGATGATAATCCTGACACAGATGATCATGATGTCGAAGACATTGACGAGAATACTGATGAGGAATAAATCATTAATTTAGTTAAATCAAGTCCCCTTTAACCAGTGGAAAAAGGCAATTAATTGCCTCCCCTGAAGTCCGGCACTCCCCACCCCTGTCTCCCACTATAGTCAGGGGGAGGAGTTCATTAGTTCCTGAGAAAACTCAATAATTCCCGATTAACCAGTTGGGGGACTTCCTGTTGCATCCAATGTCCGCAGTCCGAAACCAATTGTAGTCGAAAAGGTGCAGTAATCAATTTATCTAAACCTTCAACCAGTTTCTGACTCAGAAATGAATCATCTTCTCCCCATAGTACCAATGTGGGTACATTGATTTCCGTGGGACGCATCCAACTGGAAAATAAGCCCGGTGGTTGCAGGAGTTGACGATAGTAATTAATCGCCGATCGCAATACTCCCGGCTTTTCTAACGCCGCCTGATAAATTTCCGTTTCTTCGGCACTAAAAGCCCCCTTGCGGATGGCGTGTTCTCGCAGAAAACCACGGATAAACTCTTTCAAGTTTTGCTGAATTAGCCATTCAGGAACCCCCGGAACTTGAAAAGCCAACACAAACCAACTGCGACGAATTTGATCAAAATTGCCCATAAGTTCCTGAACAAACCTATGGGGAGGCGGTGCGTTTAAAATAGCCAAACGGTTAACTGATTCTGGAAATTTTTGGGCTAAATTCCAGGCGATCGCCCCCCCACAATCATGACCAACAATGTGGGCTTTTGCATATCCCAAGCGCTGAATCAATCCTCGGATATCTTGGCTAAGGGTATCGAGATCATAACCACTTTCCGGTTTATCTGAGTCATTGTAACCCCGCAAATCAGGCACAACCACCTTAAAATAACGAGAAAGCGCCGGAATTTGATAACGCCAAGCATACCAAAACTCAGGAAAACCATGTAACAAAACAACCAATTCACCTTGTCCTTGGGTTACAGAATGAAGGTGAATGTTATTCGTTTCAACATATAGGTGTTCCCACCCAGACTGCAAACCTGTCATATACTGCCACAAAAAACTACCCCAAACCACATCGATTCTTAGAGAACTAGCAGCAGCTTGGGATTGCCAAAGAGCTTGAACATCATGCTCTGGTAGGGGTCGATAATGAAGTCACCTCCATCACCTCCCCTTCAAAACCGTGCCGGCGAGTTTCCCTGCACACGGCTCCTGATGTGGATACCCTTTTTTGTTATAGGAACAGAGTTACTACCCCCCGCTTTCGTACTTCAATGTTCTGAGCTTTATGCAGCACGTAGTCTTTCAACTCGCTCTCGCCATTATACTCCTACTAATCGCAGTATCTATATCCACACCCTGCTGACCTGTGGGCATATCCCAACCATTACAGTTGGGCATTGGCTTATGGTCACATCCTTCACCCTCTAAGCATACGCTTAAATTTTTCACTACTACTACGAGTGCAACTCGCAATAGAGCATTAGAGGGGTTAAAACGTTCCGTCTCGACGGGCATTCCATCTTTAGATTTGTCCTCAGAACCGGGGTACTTTTAAAGGTCTATGTAGGTGATGACATAAATACCCTACTTTTCCCCTTGTTCTTTTGAACGCAGCGTTTCAACCTATTTCGCTACTCCGTATTAACGATGATTCAAGCCGGACATTCGGTTTCCCTAATCATGGATGGTTGGCAGTGGTCGAGTAGGAGGTAGGTTCCGACCTACGCCTTCCGTTCCCCGCTTCTATCCTGGAGTTATGATTTCCAAAACTGGGGGTGGCTATCGCCGTTACTCTCTACTCCCTGATTTCTCAGTT
>NZ_JARPLC010000128.1:0-12999 GCF_032350395.1 Limnospira sp. PMC 289.06 | reverse complement strand
AATTGACGGCGGTTGGGGGCGGGTTTATTTAGACTGTCGTTAATCACAACATTGACGGCGGTTGGGGGCGGGTTTATTTAGACTGTCGTTAATCACAACATTGACAGCGGAACCCGCCCCTACCCAATTATTAATTATCAATTATTAATTATTGCTTCTGGCGCAACGAAAACCAGCAAAAATTTCGCGGACATGGGGATAATACCAATTTCGAAAACTGCAACGCATAGCCCAGGGACGAGTTGTCCAACTACCACCCCGCAAAACTTTATGTTGGTTATCAAAATAAGTTTCAGAATAACCACGATAGGGATAAAACTCAAATCCTTCATAACCCATAAAATTACTGCTAGTCCACTCCCACACATTACCTAATAAATCATAAACTCCAGCGGCGCTCACTCCTGAAGAATACCTATCAACGGGAGTAGTTAGGGGTTGATTAGTAATATTTTTACCCAGGGAATTACAGTTACAATTTTCTGGTGTAGGGGGTTCTTCGCCCCAGGGATAAGTGCGTTTTTTACCAGCTTTACTATCCCAACTAGCGGCTTTTTCCCATTCGGCTTCTGTGGGAAGTCTCTTCCCGACAAAATTACAATAGGCTTCGGCTTCATACCAACTCACACCACAAACGGGGTGATTATCTAAACTAGGGTTATCAGTCCAATAAAGAGGTTGTTGGTTATGGTTATGCTTAAGCCACTCCCAACCATCATTAGACCACCATTTAGCTTTATGATAGCCTCCCGCTTCGATAAATTGGCGATATTGACCGCAGGTGACGGGGTAAGTATCAATCCAATATTGATCTAAATAACAACTATGAAGGCGGCGTTCATTATCCATTGCGTCAATGGCTTTATTTCCCATGGTTAACTCTCCGGCGGGTATTTCTACCTCTGAAACTGACAACATAGGAACATCATAAAATAGGGAAAAATCGCTGTTTTGTACCTCAAATCTATATAATTGTAGGACTATGGCGATGGTTTCTCCGTGTTGAGATTCATGTTGGATAATAAACCGCCATAGCCTTTCCTGTGTTTCTATAGGTGCGGTTTCTAAGTATTTGATAACTTGGATTCTCACCAGGGATAAATACTCTAAAATAAACTCTAAGGAAGGAAGCTGAACTCGTCGATTTTTGGGGAGACCATCAGCGGTGAACAGTTGCCTATATTCGGGATATAATGGTTGATATCCTGCACATTCTTCTAATAGCCAATAGGCTTCTGTAAAGGCTATATGCCCTAAATGCCAACCCACAGGGCTAAAGTCGGGGTGAGGTTGGGCACAGAGGGTTTCTCGGTTAATTCCTTCAATGAGTTTTAAGGTGCCGAGACGGCATTCATGCAGGGCGTGATAAATGGTCTGTTTGAGTGAGGGGGTAGATATGGATATCACAATCTTCTCCGACGCTAATTATACTTTGTTCTGGGCAAAGATGCCACTTTCCCGGAAATAAAGGCTCCGAAGCAATGATAACTGATTCTGGGAAGTTTTTATCATTCTTTAACCAGTAAAGACTGGGAGGAGTACCGGCTACAGCATACCGGGAAGCTACCATTTGCTTTCCATCACAAATAATCATATTAGCCAGAACCCGCACCTGCATTTTATGGGCGATTTTCTCAATGGTATATAATGTTTGTTCGAGGGCGGAAATTAGATCGGCTATTCCTTGACTTTGTAGGCTATCCTTAAACAGGGCAAATAGGTGTTCTGAGTCGGTGTTACCTTCTATTAAACGATAGGCTTGGTCTGTGAGGCGATCGCGAATTGGTTTATATAGAGTTTCTCGGAAATCCTGAATATAACCATTATGAATAAACATCAGTTTTCCTGACTGGAAAGGTTGACAGTTATTCAAGTTGACGGCTTGACCAGGAGTGGCGCTGCGAACATAAGCTAAAATTCTCCCGGACTCAATATAGCGACTGAGAGGAGTTAAGTTTAAATCACTCCAAATTGGCTGAATATTACGATATCGATAGGGTTCTGTATCGGCGGTGGGATGATACCAACCCATTCCAAAACCATCGGCATTTAGCAAGGCTTCCCGCATTTCCTTGGGTTGGTAACTTTGCACAATTAAGGAATGTTCCGGCTGACACAAAATTTGCTCAAGTTGAATCGGAGATCCGATATAGCCCAGTAAACGACACATAGTTAATAATTCGAGATAACCAGTAAAAATTAAACCAGAGACAGGTCATGCTGTCAGCTTCCATTGTTCACTAATTAGACTGATTAACAGCCTGATTAATGCTTACCCATTCCACCAAAAAACTTGATTTTAACATGATAGCATGATTCGACATCACCAGTCAAGTATACCATACTAATTGTCATTGTCTATCGCTTGACTTGTGGATATTTCCATTCGTATGTATTGGGGAATACAAAATTGGTCATAGAAACGGAGATACTGGGTTCTAAAGACCGAACATGATGCCACCAACCCACGGGAATAAAAATTACCTCTCCGGGTTCTAAAATAAATTCCATGGGTCTCACATTTTGAAATAATGGATATTTCTGATAGTCAGGATTTTCTAAATCTACTTGGCTGAAAACCCCGATATAGTTATACAAAAAAGGTGTTTGATAGGGAGGAATCATTCTTACCAATTTACGACCAGAAACTTGGGCTAATAATAAATTAACCGGGTCGTGATGCAATGGGGTAACAGTTCCGGCGGGTCCATACCAGAAGAAGATGCAACCTGATGTTTGCGTGGGGTCTAAATACTCTGTGAATATTTCGAGATCATTTAATAATCCTTTGAGTTCAGGACGGTCTAAGTTTCGATTATTAGCTACCATATAATAGTCGTTGGTTTGTTTACCGGAAACAACCGAATCAATATAATCAGCAAATAGCACGGTTTTTTGATGGCGCTGTAGGTTGATTTCATAGTCGGGGTCAGCTTCTCTTCCGGCTTGAATTTCGACCGTGGCTTGTCCGTAATTCTGTTTAAGATATTCTGGATTCCATAATTCTAACGCCCGCCAATTCTTCATGATATCAGTTAAAATCAAGGGGGTATTTTGGGAATAGTAACTCTCCAAAAATTCCGACCGAGATACCCAGGGTTTGCGGTCAATGCTGGGAGAGACTTCTGAGAGAGACGCTAATTGACTCTGAATGGTCAGCATTGACTCGACTTTTTGCAAGAGTTGGACAAACTGCTTTCCGGCTTGTAAATAAGGGTGACTTGTGGCTTGATTAACTGCCTCTAAAGCTAGTTTGATATCTATTCCCTGTTCTACCATTTTCTCGACTAAAATATGGTCAGGAAAATCCATGAGTTTATTAACTGCGATCCACTGTTGCCAATGGTCAGATAATTTTGGTGATGGAGGTTGATTATTGACTGGAAGAGGCTGTTGATGCAGCCACTCTAAGCTAACTTTTTGGTCGGCGTGTATGGTGATATTAAGGGGGGGTAAGGTAATTTGTTTGATTTCCGGTTGAGTCATCACTTGATATAAAGTTAAAACGGTGGAATTTATCTATTAAATCTGTGGGGATTTTCAGGATTAATTATTGGTGGTATGAAATCGCCAAAATTGACGACTACTCCACAGAAAAGCTATGCCAAAGCTGAGGTTAAGTAAACCAATCATGGCGTTTCCCCAGCCTAGGAATTTGATGGTAAAACCGATCGCGATCGCCACGGACATAATAGCTAAGGTAATCCATCCAAATCGTGCTAAAATCGGATGGGGTGTATCGGTTTGAGGTTCTCTGATCCAGTCAACTAGGCGATCGAACAGGACTTGACCCGTAAATAATCCGATAGTCAGGGAAACCATCGCCCATAGGGCGTGCCATTCATCTAAGAATAGCAGATAAGGCAGGTGAAACCATAGAATTGCACCGATCGCTAATAAACCCAAACCTGTTACCATCCAAATGATACCAGTTATCCATAGTGGTGTGATTGTTGGAGATGAGGGATTTTCCATAGTTTAGATTTATTTCCAAAGCCAGACCGACCCAGACAGCCATTAAGACACAGCCAGCCTGGGAAGTTTTGATCAATTATAGATTAAGGTAACTATTCAGGCGGGCAACCATAAATAGTTGCCCTTACCTGTTAGGGATTATCTGGAAACTAGCATTTTAGGTAATTTTCCCAAACATATCCTTCCATGACAGGGGTATAGATATAAACCCACTTACCATCAGGCGATCGTTCCCACACTTCCACCTCCACACCATCCGGCAGACTACCAATAATTCTACCACGAGGGGTAGCCCGAACATTCAGGGGAGTATCAGTCGGATCAGCGACAATACAGACGCGGGCAATTGACCTCTGATCTGCTTGTGTCTGGCTATTGCTTTCATCCCGATACCTTTGCCAAATCGACTCTCTGGCTACCGCCACACTATGGTTAATAGTCAGGAGAGAAGCAACCCCTAAAAATAATAATCCTATTCCAATCCGCCGCCATTTACTCATGGTTCAACACTCCTTATGTGGGTTAATGAAGCGGTAAATGCACCTGGAAAAGGATTGACAACTGACCATCTGAATTATAAATCAAATCTCCCCAAATTAATCATCTGATTTTTTTGATAACATTTCGGTAAATTTGAGCAAGGTTTCTACATAGCGATCGCCAGCCACCTCCAGCACATCATTATGACCAGCCCCTTCAACCCAGAGAGACATTTTCGGGCCGGCAAAATCATCATAAAGCCTCTGTCCATGGTCAAAGGGAATCACGCGATCGCGATCGCCATGTATAATCAAAACCGGAACCTCGACATTTTGAAGATTAGCCAAATTAGGGAAACGGTCAAAAGGAAAAATAGGAATCCGTGTTACCACCCGAAATGTACTAATAAAACCGCTTTCAATCACCAACCCCCCCACTAATTTCCGCGCCGCCAGGTGGGTTGAGGGACCACTACCGACCGATCGCCCGTAGACAATAATACGCTCAGGGGGAACCTGCAAAACTTGGGTAAGATAGTAATAAGCGGCCTCTATGGCTTGATAAGCGCCCGCCACGGAGGGTGTGCCGCCACTAAGCCCATAACCGGGATAGTCATAGGCGAATACAGAAAAACCTATATCCCGTAGACTCTCCAGGCGAGGCCGAATATCCCCCAAATCTTCAGCATTGCCGTGGCTGTAGAGAATGGTATACTGAGCGGTGGGATTGGGGAGATACAAAGCAGCAATGGGCACTCCGTCCAAGGTAGTCAGGAAAGTCAAATCCTCGGTTTTCTCATAACTGGGCGGACGAGGCAAAAAAATCAGGCGATCGCTTTTAAAATATGCCCAAACACCGACTATTATATAAATCGCCAAGATGGAAGTAACTATCCGGCGCAGAGAAAAGTCTCCAATAACCCATTTTCTGATTTTGGCATTATTCATAGATGATGAGGACCTAACATGGCAATGGAATTTCCCGACGACCTAAAATATTTAGATAGCCACGAGTATGTGCGTCTTGATGGCGAAATTGCTACCATTGGTATTAGCGCCTTCGCCGTTGACCAATTAGGTGATATTGTGTTCTTAGAACTACCCGATGTCAATGATGCCTTAGAGAAAGGCGAAACCTTTGGTAATGTAGAATCGGTCAAAGCCGTTGAGGAACTCAAGGCTCCCGTTAGTGGTACAGTTGTGGAACGTAATGATGCGATCGTAGAAGCACCCGAGGAATTAGCCGATGACCCCTATGGAGAAGGTTGGCTGCTGAAAGTCCGCATAGGCGATGAATCAGACCTTGATGATGCCCTATCTGCTGATGAATATAGGGTCTTAGTCGAAGGGGAATAAACCTGTCAAAAACCAATCTGGTCTAAGACTGGGGGGCAGAACTTGCAATTTTTCCCGTTTTGTTTTAGACTGCCCTATCAAATAGAACATTAGCATTAGTTTTCACTGTCTATGTTGTGGTTATGGCGATCGCCTGTGCGTAAGTCAAGCCAGATCAATCCCTAGGGTTTGGTATCCGAAAACTGCGACATTGAAAACAGTTTTCTCTTGCCATTTAGTTCTAACTGGGTTATAATCAATACAGCCCAACCTATATCCCTGCTTTAACCTAATTCAGGATCTCGCCATGCAGACCACAGTTAGTAACCAACTCA
The DNA here is from genome assembly GCF_032350395.1 of Limnospira sp. PMC 289.06. Lineage (NCBI taxonomy): Bacteria > Bacillati > Cyanobacteriota > Cyanophyceae > Oscillatoriales > Sirenicapillariaceae > Limnospira > Limnospira sp. PMC 289.06. The sequence continues at coordinate 6,875 of NZ_JARPLC010000128.1, read as the reverse complement.
AATCTGAAAGCCTGGAGTTGCTGCGCGAGTACCAGCACTCCCCGTCTAACAGTATCCGTAATCAACTCGTTCAAATTAACATTGGATTAGTCCGTAAAGAAGTCCACCACTGGCTCAACCAATGTACGGAAAGCTATGATGATTTGTTACAGGTGGGCTGTATTGGCTTGATTAGAGCCATAGAAAGGTTTGATATGTCTAAGGGTCATGCCTTTAGCTCCTTTGCGATTCCCTACATTCGCGGGGAAATTCAACACTATTTGCGCGATAAAAGCCCCTCGGTGCGGGTTCCCCGTCAGTGGCTAACTCTACTGCGTAAAGCCACCCCATGTATTCAAGAGCTACAAGTAAAGTTGGGACGCAAACCCACCGATGTCGAAATAGCCTCAGCCCTAGAAATTTCCGTAGAGGAATGGAACCAGGTTAAACTGGCTTCCCAAAATAGATCTCTGTTGAGTTTAGATGCACCCATTCAGGACGAAGAAGAAGGATCAACCAGCCTGGGTGATTTAGTCCCAGATACTCGTTACCGCAGCTTCCAACTAGCCCAAGAAGATCAAATTCGTCTCCAGCAAGCACTGGGACATTTAGAAGACGGGACTCGCAAAGTTTTAGAGTTTGTGTTTCTCTATGACCTCACCCAAAAAGAAACAGCCGAAAAATTGGGAATTAGCGCCGTTACAGTCTCTCGGCGAGTTAAACGGGGTTTAAGTCTGCTCAAAACCATGATGAATGGCCCCTCTGATTCTGATAGGTAGCCAAATAGATAGACCAAAATAATTAACAAAAGCCCGATCCATTGCGTACCGGGCTTTTTTAGTGAATGGGGAATGTTGATTTTGCGGTTTTCTGAGTGTACTTCTGGACAAAGTAGATAACATCATGATAAAATCGAGTCCGTGATAAAAATATATTATTAAGTAAAGTTAAAAAGGTGTTGAACAAGAACAATACCTGACCAAGAATAGAATTAAAATTAACTTATAATAAGGTACGGGTTAACTCACGTTTAATTCATCGGATATCATGTCTAATAATTGGTGCTATAGGTACATAGGAGCAGCAAGCGATCGCTTTATCTGCTATATGGAAGGGTCAGACGCACTTAATCAGTATCCCGATTTTAGAGATAGGCACGCTCGCGCTGATCAGTTAATTAATGAGCTGTTAGGGTCAGATCCTTGTCTTTTTTATGTCCGAAGACACGGAGGAGCAAGACAGCCTGAATACGAAATCATAGAACTGACTATAGCAACAGATAATGATGATTTTTCCGTACCAAAAAAATTGGAAAGCCGTCGAAAGATATTGCAATTTTGGACGACTATTCGGCAAGATGGGAGTGGATGCCTGGAGATAAATAGAATTAATTTTGTCGATAAATACAGAGGAGAAAGGAATGCGTTTTCTACCCCTTTTTTGATTCATCTATTACCCCATGTACCAAGTAATCTTGGTATTCCGACCGAAGCATGGGAACACATAGTGACCATGCCCATCTGTAGCGATTATGTACCTACGAAAAAGCAAGTAAACGCATGGGGACAGTATTTAAAAATTGAACGCCGGACAGCCGAAAAACGACAATTTTGCATACCTTTTGTGAAACACAACTATCCGGCATCCAATAAACGTATAACTTTTCAAATCAATTCAGATCTGGCAACAAGCAATGGATCACTGTCACTCACTAAAGAGGAGTTTTGGCAGCGAGCCGGCGCAGCCAGAAACGGATCGGTAAAATTATTTACAAGCTCTGATTTAATAAGCGATAAGAAATGTGGACAAGAATTGGGGGAAATTGAAGTCATAGAAAGTACCAAAAATAAGATAAAAATTAAGATTGATCCTAATATTGCTGAGTCTCTAAACGATGGAGATTTAGAGTTACCTGAAACCGGTTTTTTGTTTTTTGAAGATATTGGCAGTCTAGTTCAGATCCGCTGGCAAGAAAAAGCATTGAGTAACTTGCAGGAGGGTCAAACCCACAATCCTTTTCTAGGTGAGTTTTTCTTTGATGCGGCTAAAGCCAGGGCGCTATCTGAAATTTCTATAATATCCCAAGCAGATTTATTATTGCCCGAAGCTAATGCCAGTCAAATAAACGCAGTAGAAGCTGTTTTAAATGCCGAGGATTTGATTTTGATTCAAGGTCCCCCGGGGACGGGTAAAACTACGGTGATTGCTGAAATCTGTTATCAAGTTGCAAGTCGGGGAGGGCGCACGTTAGTGGTATCTCAAGCTAACCTTGCCGTAGACAATGCTCTGAGTCGCTTAACTCACCACCCGGTATTGCGTCCGTTGCGAGAGGGAGATACCCGTGCAAAAGTTGGTCGAGAAGGAGAGCCTTTTTTGACTCATAATGTCATAGAAAGATGGTTAGAAAAAACTATTGATGATTGCCAAAAACGTTTATCAAAACAGCAGGAAATTTTCTTGGGATTGCGCCCATTGTTGACCCATTTAATCCGATTTCAAGACTATCTAGAAACAGAGATAAATTTTCCCGAACAAGAGCGAATACTGAGATCTAGAAAAACAGAGTTAGAAGAAGTTTGCAACGAGAAGAATAACTTGTTGAACAAAATTGATCAACAATGTCAACAAGTAGGTAATCTGATTGCGTATCTAAATTCGCTAATTAAATCGAACGCAGTCTTTCATTCTGAAAAGTTGACAAAATTGGATTCTTTGAACAAAAAAAAAGCCGAATTACGAACCGCTCTCAGTGAAATTAGTGACTACGAAAATGTAGCAAACCAAAATATTTTTAAGGTGTTACAAGAATCCTTAAATCGTCGCATATTAATTGACGACAAATCTTTGTATTTCCCACCTCAGATAATTGCTTTTTTCGACAAAAATAGATTTCAATATTCGCCTTTAAAAGATATTTTAAACACTCTTTTTATGGAAATGAATCAGTTGATATCTACATGGAAAAGTTGGGATGAATTTTGCACAATCAATAATGAGATATATTGGTTGATTTTTAAACATCAAAATTATATAGATAGTCACCATCCTCGCGAACGCGATATCAACCGATTGTATGAAAAATTGAAAAATAAAAATATAACTGACGGTCGAAAAATTTTAAACTTTTTACTCAAAACAATTCAATCAATATATGATTCTGATGCTCCAAAAAATTTGTATGATAAAGCATTAATTTTGGCTGCAATTAAAAGGTGGAACAGAGAAATAACCGCTCCCCCAAAACCAGTTGATGCCGAGCTAATATTATCGGATATTGTAGCCCGTTTTGTGGTAAATTTGAAAATAAAAACACAACAAATATTGGAAGAAATAAATTGTGAAAATGACATTCAAATGATTGAAATTCAGACCGAAATTGATAATTTAGATCAGATACAAAATCAGTTTTCTGAACTTGACAAAATCAAAAATTATTTGACTGAAAACTTCAATGGATTACAAAATGATCGCGATGAAATAAATAATGAAATGGTAGAACTCAACAATGAAATCAGTGAATGTAATGAAAGCATCCGGATTTTGAATAAAAATCTGACCGAACAAAGGACGTGGTGGAAAAATATCTGGGATAATATTCCGGACAGCTTAAAGCCAGAGATTGATACTGAAAGAATATTTTTAACCGATTCTTTAACAAATGTTCAGCAGTATTTTGAACCTTGGGGGGAATATCTTACTCAAGCCGAATCGTATCTTGAAAGGTATGAAGATACTATGACTCAATGGATTGAGCGGTTACGCAATCCATCAAATGATGATTTGGCAACAATCGAAAAACAGTATTTAGATAATGTCAATGTGGTTGGCATAACCTGTATGAAAGCAGCCCAATGGAGTTTTTCTCAAAGATTTAGCCAATTTGATGTTGTCATTGTTGATGAAGTTAGTAAAAGCACTCCACCAGAATTGTTGATTCCTGCACTAAAAGGGAAAAAGATTGTCATGATTGGCGACTATCGCCAATTACCTCCTATTCTGACAGAGGAAAATTTGGATGAACTGGCAGAGGAGCTTGCAGTTCCCAGAGAAAGAGTTGAATTTTTAGAAAAGTCTTGGTTTCAGCAGCAATTTGAAATGGCAAAAAATGCAGACAAAGGGATAACACAAAAGCTCAATATCCAGTACCGTATGCACCCTCAAATCATGGAAGCTATCAACCAGTTTTATGATGAAGGAGATGGAGGTTTAAGTTGTGGATTGCCAGACCCAGACAACCAGCGTGCACATCATTTGGACTGTCAGCTTATTCGTGAAGATCAACATATAGGATGGGTCAAAATTCCAGCATCCGCTAATTTTAGAGAACAACGCATCGGAACTTCTTATCAAAATGAGAAAGAAGTTATTTGCATACAAAAAATTTGCGAAAATATAAACAAAATTTGGGCTGACAAGGTTGCCAACGGTCAACCCAAAAAAGAGATCGGTATAATTACCTTCTATGGCGCTCAGTTAAGACTTATTGATGAGCGAATTTCTGGGGGGGACACTTATCTTAACCTTGACATACGAACGGGAACAGTTGATAGATTTCAAGGCATGGAAAAACCAGTTATCATCGTTAGCATGGTTCGCAACAATCAGCAAGGAAGAGTCGGATTTGCCAAAACTCCAGAGCGAGTTAATGTGGCATTTTCCAGAGCAAAAGAGTTATTGATTATTGTAGGATGTCACGATCTATTTACCCAAGTTCAAATTTATCAAGAAGTCGCAAAAGTGGTTCATAAGTATCAAGGTTTTATAGATGTTTCTACCCTTCTTTAATTGACCTATGGATTTTTTGTTAGAACAGCTACGAGAAAAGTTTGAATCTCCCGATCTATTATTTGTCAATGGAGGTTATCTTCGCTATCAAGTGCGCCAAACTACTGTACAGGTGGCAATAAGCAAAACCCGGACAGCAGATATATTTGAGGAATTTGTCTTAAAATCTGCACTCGATCTTAGTCCTTCTCCAACAACAGATGAAATCGCCGATATGCTGGGAATAGATCCAATGTTAGTTCGGCAGACTATCGATAAGCTTACAAGTTCCAAAAATTTGAATATCAATTCCGATGATTCTACGCTTAAGGTTGAACCTCTCACACAAAAAATATTTGCCGAAAAACTTTCCATTTTATACCCTCAAAATCCAAAGAATATCTATGTCATTGAAGATTTTTTGTCGGAAAATATTTTGATCACAAAGAAACCGCTTAGTTCAATTTTCTTGGGTTCAGATGAATTGGATAATTTCTGTGACCAATCAAACAACTCAGATGAAAGAGAAAATTTTCAATCATCAATACAAGATTTTTTTGGTGAGGACGAGCAAATTTTTGTAACAGGTTTCCAGGAGATTGAGTCGAAAAAAATTTATCGGGCGATCGGTTTATTGATTTTTAAAGATTTAAACTGTCATCAACACTTAATCAAATATTTCATATTACCAGATAACTATAGCCAAATTAAAGATTCAACCGAAATAGAAAATGATATAAAAAACCTTAAAAATCTAGATAAAATTGACATTAACAGTCTTTTGAGTCATGATTTCAATCATCATGATGAAATTGAAGTTGACGAACCATCTCTAAATGAACCTATACGAGTTTATATCGGCTTACCACGACATCTAGCCAACAAGATATTGTGGGTTGATCGTAGATATAGAACTAATCCTCTATCTCATATTCCAGGTGGAAGTGATGTGGTAGTTGAATACCATAATGGGCAAGTTTTAGGGTATGACTGGATCAAAAAACCTTGGGTTTATATTAGAACTTTTTTTGCAGGATTGATAGAGTATGTTGATGATGAATTTGAGAGTCTGGATGAGATAATTCAGCTTCAAATGACTAAAAGTAAAATCTCAAGAGTTTATGCCAGAAAATACAAAAATGAGGAAGAACGAGCTGATACTGATTTTCAAGAAGTATGGAATTCACAAACGGCTAATGAAATGCCATGGACATCCTTGAAAAGATTTGCATATCAATCCTCAAAGCAATATTACCGTCATTTGAATTTACCTTCTGACTCTCAGCCAGCCAGTTTACTCGACTACTATGGATATGAACCAGAATATGAAGATCCAATAGATAAGGCTGAACGACTGTGGGGTATTCCCGATCCTAGGTTGGTGGAGGATTGGTATTAAAATTCCAGACACCCGAGGTGAGACTTTATTTATCTCCGCTGCTTAAAAAGAACACGATCGCTCGGAGCGTGTCATATATAGAGAACGGCGACTTAAAAACACTCAAAAACAATGGCACGAGATCTGCTGGGATTTTTAAAATTGTTGGCAGAACGGGGACAGTGCGGAAGGGTGCGGAAAATAGCAAAAAGCTGGAAATTGCGATCGCCCTTGGTGTTGATCCGTTGATTCAGATACTCCGATTCCGGTAGACTTGTCATAGTCGCTGTTTGCGGGGTTGTAGAGCGGTTATGGGGTGCAGTTAGAGTGTAAAACGTGAAACGGTGGATTTGGAAGTTAGGGGCAATTCTGAATTTGTACTACAAAGAACTATCACACCGGGTGAAGTTCTACAGGATGATCCCTTTGGCGACCACATAGGCTGTATAGGTAGCCAAATAGATAGACCAAAATAATTAACAAAAGCCCGATCCATTGCGTACCGGGCTTTTTTAGTGAATGGGGAATGTTGATTTGGTGGTTTTCTGAGCGTACCCCTTGACAACTGATATCAGTTAATGATATCAATAAACTGTTATCAACATCGGTGATAATGCAGACACTTCCTCCAAAGACTAATCAATATCGAAAACTGCAAGTGGTAGATGGGTTAAATGGGAAGCGTTTATACAAGTTAAGTGACTTGGCTGGCGATCGCTTTAGTTTTTCTGTATGATGATTATGGCCATGAGTA
>NZ_JARPLC010000127.1:0-13140 GCF_032350395.1 Limnospira sp. PMC 289.06 | reverse complement strand
AGGCTTCTGGTCACATCTCACATCCTCTAGGACTTGCGGTTACACTTATCCCTACTGATATCTCGACCAGATAATCAGAGTCCAGGAGGACTTAAAACGTTCCGTTTATATGGGCATTCCATCTTTAGATTTGTCCTCTCCACCGGGGTACTTTTAAAGGTCTGTGTAGGTAGTAAAAAAAAACCCCTACTTTTCCCCTTACTCTTTTGAGCGCAGCGTATCAACCTATTTCGCTACTACATTATTACGATGGTTCAAGCCGGACATTCGGTTTCCCTAATCATGGATGGTTGGCAGTGGTCTCGTTTCTGGTGTTGGGTTACACCTCGGAGCCTTCCGTTCCCCGCTTCAGTCCTGGGTTTGTGATTCCCAAAACTGGGGGTGGCTATCGCCGTTACCCTCAACTCTGTTTCGTAATTTCTCGTTATGTTAAGGATGGTTACGAATTGTTACAGAGTATATTGACCTTGGGTTTCCTGCCTTGATTTGGTATCTTATTGATACAAATCGTTGGGACATATAAGCAGTTATGGGGATGGTCAGAGGCGAGCCTCTTGTATTCAGCCAAGGGGCTGAAATCCCCATCAGGCAGTTATTTCGGGTATTGCAACCCTATTTCATGCCTGAACGTCTCGCACCTCTACAAAATAGTCTAACATGAAAAGCCGTCCTAGAAGGCTTGTCCTGAGCAAAGCCGAAGGGACGGGGCTAGTGACCCAAAATCTTTGGTAATGGATTATCCTCAAAAAACCCTGAGCCAATTTGAACAGCCACCAGGGTAGATCGAGAAACATGAGACAATAGAGCAAACTCGTTCAACCCTGGAGATGCTGTACTGTTGCAACCCAAGTTGCCCTAACCCATTTAATAATGAGGGTTATCGATTTTGTCAAAGCTGTGGGGCGCCGATTTTGCTGCCATTGTTCCGAAACCGCTATCGCGTAATTCGACAATTGGGATACGGGGGGTTCAGTCGCACCTATGAAGCCCAAGATGTGGATCGGATGAATGATCCCTGTGTGATTAAGCAATTTATGCCCCAAGTTCAGGGAACAGCAGCGCGACAAAAAGCCACAGAATTATTTAAACAAGAAGCCCAGCGGTTATATGAGTTAGGGGAACATCCCCAAATTCCGGGGTTGATTGCCTATTTTGAACAGGATAGGCGACTTTATTTGGTGCAAGAATATATTGATGGACAGAATCTGTTGCAGGAGTTACAGCAAAAGGGACATTTTAATCCTGATCAGATTTATCAAATTTTGTCTGAATTGCTTGAGATCCTCCAGATTATCCACAATCGCAATATAATTCACCGTGACATCAAACCAGAAAATATCATGCGCCGTAGCCGCGATAATCAGTTAATCCTGATTGATTTTGGTGTCTCTAAACAGGTGAAGGGAACTACCACGGTGGGACAGGGAACTACTGTCGGTACACCTGGATATGTACCTATGGAACAGTTACGAGGTCAGGTCTACCCCGCTAGTGATTTGTATAGTTTAGGGGTGACTTGTTTGCGTTTGCTGACTGGGTGTTTACCCTCAGAAGGTGGTAGAGATGACCTCTATGATGCTATGGAAGGGCGTTGGGTATGGCGAGAACGTTTACCAGCTAATGTTTCTGTCCCGCGACAATTAGCAGAGGTTTTGGACCGCTTAACCCGGGATTTTGTTCGCGATCGCTATCAGTCAGCTCAAGAAGTGCTACAAGTTCTTAAACAGCCCTATCCCTATCACTATCAACCTATACCTACCCAGAACTATCAGCGCATTGTTCCACCGATCACCCAAAAATATACCCACTCAACCGAAAAATATACCCACGCTGCTACTCCCCCACCTCCCCCCAAAGTTACCCCTAAACTGAATTCTTATCAAAAGTTACAGGATCTCATGAAAGCCGGAAAATGGCGGGAGGCGGACGCTGAAACTTCTCGGTTAATGCTGGAAATTGTCGGTAGTCAGGCTGGGTGTTTTAGTACCGCACAAATAGCTACTTTTCCCTGTCGAGAGTTAAGAGAAATTAATCAAGTTTGGGAACAGGCTAGTGGCGGTCGGTTTGGCTTTGGGGTTCAAAGGCGGATCTGGGAACAGGTTAACCAAAACACTACAGAATTTGCTCAACGGGTGGGATGGTGCGATCGCCAGCCATCAGATCAGATATATGTCAAAGACTATGATCAGTTATCATTTTCTCTCAAAGCCCCCCAAGGTCATCTACCCGCCTTGAGTGTCATGGCTGGTCGAGAGTGGGATAGAACTCTATGGCTGCTCGAACATTTATTTTTAAGTGTCGAGGCTTGCGGATTGTAACAGACAACGGCTGAAATATTATAGCAACTGCTCTGATCTGTCCCTGGGGAAATCTCACCCAGAAATCCCCATGACTGATAGAATTGATCTATCAAAGCATTTCTGGAGGTTTTTATGTCTCAAGATCCCCCTCAACCTAATGCTGACCAAACCTTTAGCAAAAAAATTCAACTTGCTGTTAAGCAACTATATCAGCAGGCGAATACTTGTATTGCTGAAAATAAACTTGAAGAGGCGATCGCCTGTTATCGTCAAGTTACTGTCTTGGTCCCCAGTTGGGCTGATGCTTACCCAAAATGGGGTAATCTTATGGTGAAAGCTGGTAGATTAGAAGAGGCGATCGGTGCTTATCAACAAGCTATTAAACTTAATCCCGAAGATTCCTGGTCTTATAATAGTTTGGGTGGGATTTTTATTAAACTTGAACGCTGGGAAGATGCTGTTCCAGTCTGTCAGCACGCTATTCAACTAGACCCTAACTTTTTCTGGGCTTATAATAACCTAGGACAAGCTCTCAGTCAACAAGAACAATGGGAAGATGCTGCTTCTGTTTATCAAAAAGCATCTCAGATTAACTCGACTTTTTTCTGGACTTATAATAATTGGGGTGAGGCTTTAATTCAACTTGAAAGATGGTCGGAGGCGGTTACCGTTTATCAAAAGGCTATAGAAATTGACCCTAACTTTTGTTGGGCTTATAATCATTTGGGAGATGCACTCAGACACCTTAAACGCTGGTCGGAGGCGGTTCCCGTTTATCAAAAAGCTGCTGAAATTAACCCTAATTTTTTCTGGACTCATAGTAATTTAGCTGATACCTTAGTCTATCTCAAGCGATTTGACCAGGCGATTCCGGTTTACCAAAGCGCCATCAAACTTAACGCCAATTCCCCTCAAACTTACTATAAATTGGCTAAGTGTTTACAGAAAGTTAAAAGGATTGATGAGGCGATCGCTTCTTTTCAAAAGGTCTTGGAACTAAAGCCAGATTTTACAGCCGCACAGAATAGGTTACAAGAACTTCACAACAAATTAGATCATCTCCAATCACAAGAGCCTCAAATTTCCCATAATCTTGAACCTATTGATTGGTTAAAATATTACCCAAAATCAGGGGATTCCGCATCCTATATGATGCCTAAACCTACCCCCGCACGACAGGACTCTAAAACCAAAACCTGGCAGTTTCCTGTCCCTCCACGTCCCCTGATGCTAGTATTTGCAGACAGGGGGGAGGACTACTATCTTGAATCTGGTAAAATTCAAATTCGCCTATTGTTAGAATCCCTACAAAAAGCTAAGTTTTCTTTAAAGCCAGGAAGTCGCGTCTTAGACTTTGGTTGTGCGTCTGGAAGAATGATGAGATTTTTAAGCGATCAAGCTAATACCTGCGAAATTTGGGGGGCTGATATTAGTGCTGACTGCATTCACTGGTGTAAGCAATATATGAGGCCTCCTTTTCACTTTTTGACCTGCACAACTAATCCCCATTTACCCTTTGAGGATCGATATTTTGATTTGATTTATGCTGGTTCAGTTTTTACCCATATTGATGATTTGGCTGAGGCTTGGTTATTAGAACTCCGTCGGATTCTTAGTCCTGGTGGTATGGCTTATATTACTATCCAAGAACAGCATCTCATGAATCTAATTAAAGACTTTAAGGAAAAGTGGTTATCTAATAATAATGTTTGGCCGCCAGACCAAAGGGCTGAATGTTTACAAAAATATGATGAATATAGTACGTCGGATTTTGCTATGTTTACCTTGGGTCGAGATACGCGATCGCTCGTTTTTTATGACCTCGATTATTTCTGTAAGATGGTACAACCGTTTTTTCAAGTCATTGAAATTCGCCAAGAGGCTTATTATTGGCAAACCGCCGTTTTACTACAACGTCAATAAATCTCTCTAGATCTGATCATTAATTAACAATAAGGAATCTCTAACAAGGATGACTGAGGAGGCTAGGCTGTTACTGTTCCGCCATGCGGTCTAGACGTTCACGAATGGAGAGGTTGAGAAGCGATCGCAAAAATATTACCACCCCCACCCCAGCCATGACCAGGAAAAAAACAGCCCAGCCATTTTTACCAGCAATTATTAATAATATTCCCGAAATCAGAGTAAATCCTGACCAACAGCCATGAATCAAAGTTTTCAGGGCAAAATTCACCCGTTTCAAAGCGCGATCGCTTTCAATAGAACGAACCCTAAACTTAATTTCCCCTTCCTCAATGCGTTGTTCTAGGCGACTAATAAATACCTCAGCACGGCTAGGTTGATTGAATTTAAAATTGATAAAATCTCGCGCCTGTTTAGTCAACTCTCCCACCAAACTACCCCGTTCCTGCTTAGAAACAGTAACACTTTTAATAAAAGGTTGGGCGCAGTCTACCAAATTATATTCAGGGTCTAGGGCGCGGGCTACTCCGTCTAAAGTAGTTAAAGATTTGAGTAAAAATGTCATCTCAGCAGGTAGGCGAAAAGGCTGCTGTTCAAACATTATATAAAGTTCATCTTTAATTACATTAAATGCTTGAAAATCAATAGGTTTCTCCGTAAATTCATCTAACAAAAACCTGATCAAGCGCCGCACCGGAGTCATATCAGACATCGGTTCAACTAAACCAATATCAATCAGAGTGTCAATAACCACATCTACATCTTTTCGCATCACCGCAAAAAAGCTGCGGATCATCTGATCCTTAGCCAAAGCCTTGATTTCAGCCATCATCCCGAAATCGTAGAAAATTAGACTACCATTAGGACTAACAGCAATATTTCCGGGGTGGGGGTCTGCTTGAAAAAAGCCATCCTGTAAAATCTGTTTAAGATAGCAACAAATCCCTAATTGGTTAACTCGTTTAATGTCAACACCGCAGGTTTGTAGAGTTTTCCGGTCATCAACCTTAATCCCCGGTAAATATTCCAGAGTCAAAACTTTATGGGTGGTATATTCCCAGTAAACTTTAGGAACAATAATACCTGAATAATTCTCAAAATTATCTCGAAATCTGTCAGCGTTTTTACCTTCCTTAATATAATCAATTTCCTGATATAAAATCATGAAAAATTCATTATATATAGCATCGAGATCATAGAGCCTTGCCCAAGCAAAGGAACGTTGACAGAAGCGCATTACACGACGTACCGCCTGCATATCCAAATCAAAAAGTTCTTTAAGTCCTGGGCGTTGAACTTTAACTATCACCTGTTCCCCTGTATGCAATTTAGCCCGGTGAACCTGTCCGAGACTGGCGGCGGCTAGGGGACGCTCATTAAACTCACGATAAAGGCTAAATAAAGAGTTGCCCAATTCTGACTCAATAATAGCTACAGCGCGATCGGCACTAAAAGGAGGCACTTGATCCTGGAGTTTTTCTAACTCCGCCACATATTCTAAGGGCAGAATATCAGCACGGGTAGAAAGGGCTTGTCCAATTTTAATAAATGTGGGCCCCAGGTCAAGCATCGTTTTAATTAACCATTTTGCCCGCTTTTGTTTAGTGGCCGAGGCATTATTTCCCCAAAGCCGATCCCACCACAAATAGAACAGAAACGTCCCAGCGGCAGAAAAAACATCAATCTGTCGCGTGAGGGGTGAGTATTTGCTGCGCTGCCAACGGAGGGGTTTAGGAGTTTTCTGAGTTAGCATTCGAGGATTTCGGGCAATTTGTCTATTTTAGTCGCTTATGGTGTCGATTTTCTACTGAGCGTGGAAACAGCAGACATATTAGAGTCTCCTGGGCTTTTTTCCCTGGGATGACCAATCTCAATCTAGGGTTCAACAATGACGGGGGTTCCCAGTTGCACTTTGTTAAATAGCGCTAACACATCCCGGTTGAACATACGAACGCAACCGTGGGAAACCGCTTGTCCGACAGTTTCTTCATTGGGTGTGCCATGAAAACCTATATAGTTGGTGCCATCAGTCCAAAATCCAATCCAGTGACTACCAAGGGGGTTATCTCCACCTGGGGGGATAATATCTCCATTTAGAGGATGTTCCCAGATTGGGTCTTCGATCATTTGAATAACCTGATAGTGACCGATGGGGGTTTCCCATCCGTTTCTACCAATGGCTATGGGATAGCTAGTTACAAGCTGTGTGTTGTTATAGACATAAACCCGACGTTCTCCTAAGCGAATCACTAATTCCAGTTGACTAGGAGAATATTGTAGCCAATCGCTGACATGATAGGCTGTGGCAAATTTTGGGGAAATTCCAGTTTTTGCCACATCTACACCTGGGCTGGTAGCGGCAGCCATACTATGATCAGGGAGCAGTATTGATAATAATGATAGTAATATCATTGGAGTGAAGGCCGGTGAAAGAAATGATCTGAACATAACTCTCAATAACTTACCTAGGGGTTTAAACAAGAAAATGGCGATCGCCCAGCGTGCTATGATTGGGATATGGATGTCCTAATAAATATCAAATCCCGTCAATTCTTGTGCCGGACAGTAAAAATCGTGACACAGTAAATCCACACACTATAATCATTGATAATTGTCGGTTTCAGTTAAATTTTCAGGCAACCAAAAATATTTACTATTGTCAAGTTGGCTCATGTTAACAAATTCGGAAACAGGCGAAATGGAATATTTAGATGCTGGACAGATTTTTCCATTGGTTGACAGTATTTTGCCCTTTGAAGTCTGTCTTCATCATCGGATTCTGCCCATATCTCTCAAGGATAATACCCTTTACTTAGGTATGGTCGATCCTAATGATGAATTAGCCGTAAATTATGCCCACCAGATATTAGCATATCTAAATTGCTCTGTTGTGAGTCAGCAGATTTCGGCTGAGAGCCATCGCTCCATTCTGACTGCCTATTTGTACCATAGCGAAAAACCCAACACCGAAAAAACCCCTTTAGATGACTCTGTTACCCCTCCCGCTGAACCATTAGCCTCCGGGGAAAAATCGCCGCCAGATTCCCCAAAACAGCCAAGGGCTAAACAACCTCCAGGGGGACAGAACATTAATCAAATGTTACCTAAGCTCGATCTTCGTCCCGAATACCTGAGTAGTCCCATAGAGCAACTGGCGAAGTTACCACCACCAAAGTTGTTAGAAGAGTTACTAGCTAGGGTATTGTTGGAGGGTATTGGCCGACTGTATTTTGAGAGGCAAGAATCCAAAGGGCGGATTTTGTGGAGCCAAAATGGTATTCTCAAGTCTGTTATTGATAATTTAGAACCATCACAATTTCAATGGGTGATTAATGAGTTAAAGCGCTTGGTGAAACTGCCTATGCTGCCGATTTCCCAACCCAAACAGATAGAAATTGAGCGGGTTTATTGTAATACTCATCTGCTGTTGAGGCTGCGATTGGTCAGGGGTAATTATGGCGAGGAAGCTAATTTACAGGTATTACGAGGAGCGGCTTTAAAGTTTTATCAACAGCAACAACTATCAAAATTGAGTTTGGATGCTTTGCGTCTGGCTCAACAATTGCAAAGGAAACTTAATGACTTGCAAGGACATTGTAATTCCGCTAATCTTTCATCGGAAAATTTGCCTCTGCTGTACCAGCTACTTAAAAATGTCACCCATCAGGTGGATATGCTGATTAAAAATAGTGATTCCTCCCACACAGATTAATAAATAATGCACGAGCCTTAACCCGTGCATTTGAGACTTAGATGGTGGTTAAACCTGGATGAGACTAGGCGGGGACTGCAACTGGCTGATCCGACCAGCGGTTCACCGATTTACCAATAACGGCTAGGTCTTGCATTAGTTGATCAAAATCTGCCGGAGTCAGGGATTGAGGACCATCTGACATGGCTTTGGCTGGGTTGGGGTGAACTTCGATCATGAGCGAGTCTGTCCCAGCCGCGATCGCCGCTTTAGCCATAGATGGAACGTGCTCCGCAAATCCCGTGCCGTGGCTTGGGTCAATCATAATTGGTAAGTGAGTGAGCGATCGCAATACCGGAATCACCGACAAATCAAGGGTATTGCGGGTATATTGGCGATCGAAAGTGCGGAT
This sequence comes from Limnospira sp. PMC 289.06, assembly GCF_032350395.1. Taxonomy (NCBI): domain Bacteria; kingdom Bacillati; phylum Cyanobacteriota; class Cyanophyceae; order Oscillatoriales; family Sirenicapillariaceae; genus Limnospira; species Limnospira sp. PMC 289.06. The sequence continues at coordinate 4,814 of NZ_JARPLC010000127.1, read as the reverse complement.
TCCCCGTTCACACAGAATCACATTCGGGTTTCCCGCCGCTAAGATATATTCCGCCGCCATTAGCCATTCCTCAATAGTGGCAGACATACCCCGCTTCAGCAATACTGGTTTATCCTGAGCCCCTACTTTTTTCAGCAGGGAGAAATTTTGCATATTGCGAGCGCCAATTTGGATCACATCCGCCACCTCAGACAACTTTTCTAAGTCGTCCGCGTCCATTAACTCCGTAATCACTCCCAGTCCTGACGCTTCACGAGCAGCAGCTAAAAGGTTCAGAGCGCTTTCTCCATGACCTTGGAAAGCGTATGGAGACGTGCGAGGTTTATATGCGCCACCGCGTAAGAACTTCGCCCCAGCAGCTTTCACCCGCAGCGCCGTCTCCACGATCATTTGTTCATTTTCTACCGAACAGGGACCCGCCACCACCACCAGGGGAAGATTTTGGCCAAAGTTAACTATTCCGCTGGGAGTGGTAACAGCTACATTACTCGACTCTCCGTGACGAAATTCCCGACTAGCACGTTTGTAGGGTTTTTCAACTCGTAACACCTGTTCAATAAATGGGCTAATTTCCTGGAGTTGTAGGGGATCAAGACCTGCTGTTTCTCCTACCAGCCCGATCACAACTTTATGTTTTCCGACGATTTTTTCTGGTGTTAAACCCCAACCGCTGCGGAGTTCATCATTAAGACGTTCGATTTCGGCTTCTGGAGAGCCAACTTTCATTACAATAATCATGTAAACCTCACAAAATTTTGCCAGCCACAATTTTTAGTGGCTCATAAACGGTACAGACCCAATCTAATCTGCTGTCCCTGATTGGGGGAGGAAGAAAGAGGTGCTGTATCTTCCTATAGTTTGGCCTGTATGCAGCACTTTCCAGCACGAAATTTTTATAGCGATCATTACCAACCATAGCGTTAGATCTAAAATCGACAGATTTTATCATCTCTATCCAACTCTCCCAACAAGGCTAATCGATGCTAATCGATGATGACGCACCCTACACCCGCCCGTAGGCTTATCGGTGAAATCCCGCTGGCTGTCGGCAATGACCGCATCAATTCTGACTACCTTCAGCCGGGCTTTCTCTCGGTTGTTTGAACCCTTCTGCTTCCGGCTATCACATCTATTGTAAGAATTCAGTCTTTGGGAATTTGTCAATTTTTCCGACACTGAGCTTGTCGAAGTATCTCTGACCCGAAAGGACGGGGTTTTAGAGCTGCCCCCGAACCCCCACATCCGATAATTTTAGATTTGTTCGTTTTCGAGGCATCGACCCTCTCCATTCACCCGACCTTCATCCCCTACCTTTTGGGGTAAGGGAATTCCCCTAGGCTTTTTTAATTTTTGGGTGAACTTTGCTGGCGACCTTCTTTCCAAGCCTCTATCGCCCGCCCTAGGTTGATCTTAAATTCCTGCCAACCTAGGAAACTCCCACTTAGGTCTTCATCCCAAGAAGCCGAGAGAACCCCGTAACTAAGACCCACCACACTCAAGCCAAAGCATCCCAGACTCACCAGCAATACTGCTGTGTTGGGTAGGGGAAATATCTCATTGGTGACAATAAAATAACTGCCCACAAAGGTAGATATAGCCATTAACAGAGGAATACCCGATAGAAACACCATCCGCGACACCATCCGCTGACTGACTACTTCCGGAATAGTCATATCTTCCCGTCTAGGTTGACGGCGCGGGGCTGAGGTGTCCGATGTCCGGCTGTTTTTTGGGGTTTTAGCCACCTTGGGTGAAACCGATTTCTCCGGTTTTCCCTGTTCTGAGGGGGCTGATTTCCCACTGTCAGCCTGCTTTTTGCGGGTTTTTTTCGGTTCAAAGGGAAGTGGTTGACGGGAGCGATCGGAGGACATGGTAGATTGTGAGTGCTGTGGGTGGTTTGACAGGAATTTGGTACGATTGGGTAAATCTGCTATGATTTAGCCCCGGATTCCCAAACGGGTGATCAGTTCGCGATAGCGTTGCTGATCCTGTTTATTAATATAGGCTAATAATCTTTTTCTGCGTCCGATAATCTGGAGAAGACCACGACGGGAAGCGTGATCATGCTTGTTGGCTTTGAGGTGTTGGCTGAGTCGGTTAATTCTTTCGGTGAGCATGGCTACCTGTAGATCCGAAGATCCGGTGTCTGTTTCGTGAGCTTGATGCTCGGCCATGATTTTTTGCTTATCTTGTTGTGTCAGAGCCATAGTTGAGAATTTTAGCGTTGGTTAAATTTACACAATTCTTTATCTTAGCATATTGTAGCTGGGACTGGTTGTGCTGAGAAGAATTTATGCCTGGAGATGGATGCAGCTAGGTACGATCGCCCTTTATAATTGCATTGGGTACAAAGTTGAGTCTGGTTCCGGTAACCGATTGTGGGTTAACGGGTTAATGGGTGATGGCGATGTCTGATACACACATTCACCACCAATGGATGCCTTGATATCTTCTCAACGAGTCCTGGTTATGGTTGAGAGTTTAATGGTTTATGGTTGAAACAACATCAGATGCGATCGTTTGGGGGTTTAATCCCCTGCTGAAATTGGCATTACTACTGTTGGGGCTAATCTCGGCTTTGATCGGTTTATGGCTACTACCGAAACTATGGCGAATGGCGATCGCTAAGTTAATTCCTGAAGAACGGATATCTAGTTACTCCGAAATTTTATCATCTTATAAAATCCCTGCCGCTGTCGCTGTATTGTTGGTCATAATTGAAATTTTCTGGGTTAATTCAGATTTCATAATTTATCTAGGTTTCCTAGAAGTTATCATCAGTTTCGCCCTAACTATTCTGGTCAGTTGGTTGGCTTCTGACATCTTTAAAAGATTTTTTGATTTATATATTATTGATGTAGCCTCCAAACAAGGTCGCAATATTAACAGTGAGTTTTTATTGGTGGCTAAAATTCTAGCCAACTGCGTAATTATTCTAGTCGCAATTGTTGTATTTGCTCAGACTCACCAAATTAACATTGTCGGATTAATTGCTAGTTTAGGGGTAGGTGGTTTAGCCGTCGCTTTTGCAGCTCAAAATACCCTCAGCCAAATTCTAGGGGGAATTGTGCTGTATTTGGATCGGCCGTTTGTCGTTGATGATTACATCGGTTTACCTGATGGGACTTTCGGACGGGTAGAATCTTTGGGATTGCGATCGACCAAAATTCGCACATCAGGAAAAGGAACCATAGTTATTGTCCCTAATAGTTCCTTAACTCAACTCAGTATAGAAAACTATACTGGAGCCAGAAAAATTATATCAATCCTAGGATTAACCTTTCATTCTGCCATTGATTCTGAGGAACAAGCTCTCATCCGTCAAGTAATTTTAGAAAGCACTAAAAACACCTTTGGAATTGACCCTAGAGGCACTGATGTTAGCTTTAAAAATTTACAGCAAATCACCGGAGAAAACAAAACTCAAGCCCAAGTAACCTTTTTTATATTAGGTGCAAATCGTAACAACTTGGAACTGCGTCGTCAGATGCTAGATCTAGCAAATCAAGACATTAGTATGAATTTACAGCAATACGGAATTGCCTTTGATATTGAAGATCAAAATATTTACGTTGATGCACCCATCACAGTTTAATTACAGTTAATCAAGCCAAATACTATGTGGAACCCCATTGATCCTGATGCAGCCATTTTTGATATTATTCAGGAATATTCGATTCCTAAGCCTCTGATTTTTATAATCTTTGTATTGATATCTTGCTTAATAGGAAAATACACCCCTAGCCTTATACAATATATTATTAGGCGGGCTATCCCCATAAATGGCAAGGAAATTTCCGAGAACTTTGTGCGACCTATCCAACAACCTTTTCGGATGGTTGGCATTTTTACTCTGATTTCTATGTCAATGATTTGGCTAGAAGAAAATCGGGCTTTATATCGTTTTATTCGCCCCTTTGTTAGTCTAGCCCTAATTGCGAGTATAGCCTGGTTAGCCTCTCGGTTATTTAGGCAATTGGTGCGAATTTATGGTATTCCGATTATCCGAAAATATGGCATGGAAGTTGACGAGACTTTTTTGGTCTTTGAAACTATTGCCAATGTTGTAATTGGATTTACAGCAGCCGTAGCATTTGCTCAGAGTCAACAACTCCCCCTAGGTGCATTAGTAGCAGGGGCTTCCGTCAGTGGTTTAGCGGTAGCATTTGCCGCCCAAAGTACCTTAGAACAGATTTTAGGCACAATAGTTTTACGTTTAGATCGTCCCTTTGTCCGTGGAGAATATATCCGACTGCCAAAACGTGGTGATGATCTTGAGGGTATTTATGGGAGAGTAGAATCTATTGGGTTACGGTCTACTAAAATTCGGATTGCAGCTAAGGGAACCTTGGCAATTATTCCCAACTCTAATTTAATGAGGTTGGCGATCGAAAATATAAGTCGTGGTAAAAAAGTCATGGTGTTACTATACCTTGATTTTATCACTGAACTTGACGATCGCGAACAGGCTTTAGTAGAACAGGCTATTAAGGAATGTACCGATTCAGTATTTGGTATAGACCCCGGAAGCACCCAGATTTCCCTATTTAATTATGGAGAAACCGGTAATGTTCGCGCCCGGGTGACATTCTTTATTTTAGGTTCTAGTGAAAATGCCATTTCTCTGCGTAAGAGTTTACTAGCATCAACTAATCAAAGTTTGACGGAAAAACTCAAGCGATATGGCATTAAGTACAATATGCAAGAACCGAATATTTATGTTGAGTCTCCTGTGACGATTTAATGTTATTAAGTCAGCATACCAGATTATCAAAAAACAAAGCCTCAATCGAAAGAAAGAGGCAGAGTAATAA
>NZ_JARPLC010000126.1:0-13505 GCF_032350395.1 Limnospira sp. PMC 289.06 | reverse complement strand
CGTCGCTGGGAATTGAAGATTGACACCACAACCGGCCAGAGGGCGGGTTTATCAATATTGTCGCTGGGAATTGAAGATTGACACCAGAACCCGCCCCTACATCATGGTTTATTATCAATTAATTTTTAGCGACTAGAAGGGGGTAAAGACCTAAAAATACCTCTACCTGTGGGTATTCTGCCATTACCTGGAGTTACTCTAGAATCAATTCCGTTACCAGGAGATAGACCGCCATTCAAGTCTCCCCGACTCCTATTGACGTTGTTTTGTATGGTCTGTAGGGAATCAGATCCCATGTTAATGGTTTCTACGCTATCACCACCACTACTCTCTAAGGGGTTAGCAACACCCCCTAAAGCATCCCCAAGAAAAGTGTTAGTAAACCCAGGGTCTTGGGTTTCCTCAAAAAAGGGAGCCCTGAGCCGCCGTTGAGCGATCGCATTTTCTTGTATAGTTCCATTAGAGGCGATCGCTATGCCATCAGAACCGACCCCAGCCGTAATAGTCACAATTGGTAGGAGCCACAATAGTCTCGAAAAATTAGCCATCATCTCAAATCCTCCTCAAATTATCAAATTAGCAGCTATGCCTTGAGATTAGATCCCAGACCTCCAATTTTCTGCTAAACTCCCGAAAGTGCAATTATAACCATCACATCAATTTAGCTTAACTAACTTAATATCGTTTGCTCCAAACTACAACCATGAAATCAACCTTGGTCAAAAAAACCAGTTTCCTCATTGCCTTATTTTTGGTCAGCCTAATTGCTGTCATACAAATTCCAGCGATCGCACTCCCGCCAGCTTTTCGGACACCACCGACCCCCTCCGACTTACCCCTACTTCCCCCAGAAATTCTTGATGAACCCCTACCCCTAGAGCCGCCACAGCCCACCATTGCACCTCCTCCCGCACCAGTTATCGAGGAAACCATCACGCCTCCTCCCGCACCAGTTATTGAGGAAACCATTACACCCCCACCAGTTCCTGATATACCTCCACCAGTTCCCGAACCGCCGATCGCCCCCCCACCCATTCCCCAAATTCCCAAAACCGAAATTCGCGGCGTTTGGATGACCACCAATGATACAGATGTGTTAATGAATCAGCCTAGACTCGAAGAAGCAGTCAGCAAACTCGCCCGATTCAATTTTAACACAATTTATCCAGTGGTTTGGAACTCTGGCTATGTCACCTATAAAAGTTCTGTAGTTAAAGAAGCAGGAATTCAGCCTTTTGTCCGCCGAGGTTTCCAAGGACAAGATATGCTCGCTGATTTAATTGAACGCGCTCATCGTCATAACTTATTAGTGCTTCCTTGGTTTGAGTTCGGTTTTATGGCTCCCCCCACTTCCGAGTTAGCTTTAAAACATCCCAACTGGCTCACTCAACAGCAAAATGGAACTAAAACTTCCATGAGCGCCGCCGGGGAAGTGGTTTGGTTAAATCCCTTTCACCCAGAAGTCCAGAAGTTTATGACTGATTTAATTGTAGAGGTCGTTACAGACTACGATATTGATGGCGTACAGTTTGACGACCATACCAGTTTACCTAGTGCATTTGGATATGACCCTTATACCATTTCTCTTTATCAAAGAGAGACTAATCGCACCCCACCTAGTAACCCCCAAGACCCCGCCTGGGTGCGTTGGCGTGCTAATAAAATCACCGCTTTTATGAGACAATTGCACCGCGCTATTAAAGCCAAAAAACCTCATAGCATTATTTCCGTTAGTCCCAACCCTTATCATATCGCCTATAACGGTCATTTACAGGATTGGGTTACTTGGGTTAGAGATGGTCTTGTTGATGAGTTGGTCGTGCAGGTTTATCGGGATGAATTGGACTTTTTTATTACTGAGTTGAACCGCCCGGAAATGAAAGCCGCACAAAACAAGATTTCTACCGGCGTTGGTATTCTCACCGGTTTGAGAACTAGACCAGTTCCTATCAATTTCATCCAGTCCAAGGTTCGCGCCGCCCGCGATCGCCAATTCGGTGTCGCTTTCTTTTTCTATGAAAGTCTCTGGGACCACGCCGCCGAACCCCTCGCAGAACGACAGCATAGTTTTGAGTCTATGTTTCCTCAACCTGCTATTCGCGCCTCTATTCGCTAACCGACTTCAATTCTGGGTTGGTTGGGGATATGCACAAAATGTCGTTTTTGTCAAGAGGTCGATTTTTGGCCGTCCCTTACTTACCCAAAACTCGTGATTCGTGAATTATATTTTTTAGCCAGAAAATATTTGTATGGGCGCTATAATAAGGGTTTCAGCGCCTTTTTTTGCGTATAGACACAGTAATCCCTTGGGTGCGATTTATTCTAGGATACCAGAACCCCTATGATTTCGTCAACCTTTTGCGAGCTATTTTCAATAAAAACTTATTAATTCTTAATGTCGTTCGGAACATCAAAATTATCTGGCTGGAAGTATTAGCAAAACTTAACTTTTTGAGCCAATAATAGGGGGGAGGCGATCGCCTATAGGTGTCTGTGATGTGGTATAGATATTAAGGTTTGGTCAGTTAATGATATGAGACTGAATAAAATCGAGGATAGTAGTTAATCCTTGCTTTTCCTTGAGATTAGTAAAGACAAAAGGTTTATTTCCGCGCATCTTTTTAGTATCTCTTTCCATGACGGTTAAATCCGCCCCCACAAAGGGAGCTAAATCAATCTTATTAATCACCAATAAATCCGACTTAGTAATTCCCGGTCCACCTTTGCGGGGGATTTTATCACCCGCCGCCACATCAATAACATAGAGAGTTAAATCGACCAATTCCGGGCTAAAAGTCGCCGCCAAATTATCGCCACCACTCTCTAAAAACACCACATCCAAATTAGGAAAAGTAGACTCCAACTCTTGAATAGCACTAAGATTAATCGAAGCATCCTCACGGATAGCGGTATGGGGACAGCCTCCCGTTTCCACGCCGATAATTCTCTCGGCTTCTAAGGCTTGCGATCGCATCAGAAACTGAGCATCTTCTTGGGTGTAAATATCATTAGTAACCACAGCCATTTGAAAGCGATCGCGCAAGGCTTTACACAGTGCATCAAGTAAAGCCGTCTTACCCGACCCCACAGGTCCAGCAATTCCCACTCGAAAAGGACTCATTAAATTCCCCTGATTATAGATAACTTAAAACTCGATACCCGGTTGAGCCTTAACCCCTTGTTCCCGGAAAGGATGCTTAACCAAAGTCATCTCCGTAACCAGATCCGCCCGTTCTATCAAACTAGGGGGAGCCCCACGACCCGTCAAAATCACATGGGAGTCGTGAGGTTTCTTGTCCAAACCCTCCAAAACCGTTTCTACAGTGAGATATCCCAATTTTATCGCAATATTAATTTCATCTAAAAGGACTAACTTAATCTCAGGATTTTCAATTAAAGATAGACTAAGTTTCCAGGCTTCATGAACCCTTTGGATATCGCGATCGCGGTCTTGAGTTTCCCAGGTAAAACCTTCCCCCAAAGCATGAAACTGTAATTGTTCCGGCCAGAGACTGAAAACCGCCTTTTCTGCTGGTTCCCATGCGCCCTTGATGTACTGGACGATCGCCACCTTATAGCCATGACCAAGCGATCGTAAAACCATCCCCAAAGCAGCCGTAGTTTTACCCTTCCCATTGCCAGTATTGACAATAATCAAACCCTTTTCCACCTGTCTATCAGCTACCCGCTGGTCTTGAATTTCCTTGCGGCGCTGCATTTTTTGGCGGTGTTGTTCCGCCGTCAAACCCGTAGTTTCCATAGCGATCGCATCACTGAGTAAGATATGATTAACTCTAGCATAGAGGCGGCTAAAGCTGCTATAGAGTATTGACAGGAAAACCCATAAATCCCCATGGTGAGATTGTATGTTATCAGCCCAAGCCGCAGAAGCAATTATTTTAGAACAAGTAGCCCCACCCCACCAACAACATATAGAACTCGTCAAATTATCCGAGGCTACCGGACGCATTCTCGCCGCCCCGATTACCAGTGAATTAGACTTCCCCCACTGGGATAACTCCGCCATGGACGGTTATGCTGTCCGTTATGCTGATGTCGCCCACAGTAGCGCCGAACATCCTGTTACCTTGGAAGTCATAGAAGAAATACCCGCCGGATATTGTCCCCAAAAAACCATCGCCCCCGGACAAGCCGCGCGCATTTTTACCGGAGCCTGTTTACCTCCTGGGGCTGATACCATTGTAATTCAGGAAGATACCCAACCTGATGGCGATCGCATCAAAATCCTAACCACCCCCCAACTGAGAGCCTTTGTGCGTCATCAGGGGTCCTATAGTCGCGCCGGAGACCCTCTGCTACCTCCGGGAATTAGCTTAGGAGTTGCAGAAATCGCAGTTTTAGCCGCCGCCAAATGTGTGTCGGTCCCAGTTTATGCTAAACTCAAGGTAGCATTGATATCAACCGGGAATGAATTAATCCCCCCAGAGCATCCCATAGCCCCAGGAAAGCTAGTAGACTCTAATCAGTATGCTTTAGCTAGTTGGGTGATGCAAATGGGCGCAGAACCCCTTATTTTAGGGATTATTCCCGATGAACCCCAAGCCCTCAAAACTGCGATCGCCAAAGCCCTACTCACCGCTGATATAGTATTATCAACCGGGGGAGTGTCCGTCGGGGATTATGATTATGTTGGTCAAATTCTCGCTGACCTTGGGGGGGAAATTCTGGTCAACTCAGTAGCCGTCAAACCCGGAAAACCCCTCACCTTCGCGACCTTTCCCAATTGTTTGTATTTTGGTTTACCCGGAAACCCCGTGTCAGCCTTAGTCACCTGCTGGCGGTTTGTCCAACCGGCTTTGAAAAAACGAAGCGGACTCGCGGGTGAGTTTTGGGGACCAGAGTGGTGGCCAGTGCGATCGTCAACCGAATTGCGATCGGGGGGTAAGCGAGAAACCTACCTTTGGGGAAATCTGCGATCGGTCAATGGCGAAACCCAATTTATCCTCGCCCCAGGAAGTCAAAACTCTGGAAACCTGATTAACCTCGCCCAAACCAACGCCCTCGCTATGCTTCCAGTCGGTCAGACCTGCACTCAAGCCGGGGAATTTGTCCAAATTCTCAAAGTCCGTTGAGATTTTCGGTCTGCTTGGTTTCACAGGACCCCCCTTACATCTCTCATTGAACGGGGAAGTATCAACACTAATCGCCAATATTATATTGACTATAGTTTCCGCCGTCATCCTTAACTGTTAAACTGTTAGCCCAGCCTAGGCTTGGTTAACTGTTGACTAATCTGCTATTATAACATTCCTGTGAACAATAATGCGCGTTCTAATTGTTGAAGACGATCCTATGATGCAACTAGGGTTAGAGCAAGTCTTATCAGACTGTCCAGATATTACCCTAGTTGGTATTGCTGAAGATGGTTATTTAGGCGTAGAAGCCGCCAAAGAGAAAAAACCTGATATTGTGATTATGGATATCGGGTTACCTCGCCTTGATGGCATTGCAGCTACCAAACAGATTAAAGAAATCCTACCAGAAATCAGAGTCGTGATGCTCACTTCCCACACAGCAGAGACGGAGGTACTTGCTTCCCTTTCTAGTGGCGCTGATGCTTATTGTGTTAAGGGAGCTAGTGTTGATAGTTTGATTGTAGCAATACAGGCAGCCTATGAAGGTGCAACCTATCTAGATCCTCAAGTTGCTCGTGTGGTCATGGAACACCTCAAGCCACCCACACCCCAAACCAACTTGGGTACCTTATCCCCCCGCGAGTTAGAGGTGCTTAAACTTATGGTAGAAGGTAAGAGTAACCCAGAAATTGCTGAGGCTCTTTATTTAAGTCCTAACACTATTAAAACTCATGTTCGGGGGATTATGAATAAATTAGCCGTTGATGACCGGGTAATGGTTGCTGTAGTCGCTTTGCGATCGGGTTTAGTATGATTTCAATCGCGACGACAACGCCGCGACCTACTTTCAGACCTGAGAATAGGGTATTGGGGGAATTATCCCCCAATCCTTGATTAATCGACAAGGGGACCAGCGGCGGTTACTTCCTCTGGTACATTCACATATTTACTGAAGTTGTCCACAAACAACTTAGCCAATTGTTTCGCTTGTTTTTCATACTCTTGGGAATCAGACCAGGTTTTCACCGGATCAAGAATTTCGGTCGGAACTCCTGGTACAGCATCAGGAACCCAAATCTTGAAGATCGGATGCTCATGGAATTTCACATTATCCAAGTCTCCATTCACCGCCGCCGACACTAAGGCGCGAGTGTATTTGATGGGAACACGACTGCCAACTCCATAAACACCACCAGACCAGCCAGTATTCACCAAATATACATTGGTTTCTGGGTGATCCGCAAGGCGTTTACCTAGCAAAGTAGCATAAATCGCCGCTTCTAAGGGTAGGAAACATTTACCAAACCCAGCCGAGAAAGTCGCTTCTGGTTCTTTGATACCCCGTTCGGTTCCCGCTACCTTGCTGGTGTAACCAGACATAAAGTGATACATCGCTTGTTCGCGGGTCAGTTTAGAGATGGGGGGTAGAACTCCGAAAGCATCTACAGCCAAAAATAGAATGGTTTTGGGATGACCACTAACACTAGGAATAACCGCATTGGGAATGTAGTCAATGGGATAGGCAACCCGGGTATTTTCTGTTAAACTACCATCATTGTAGTCGGGAATCCGAGTGTAGCGATCGAGCACTACATTTTCCATCATTGAACCAAACCGGATCGCATCCCAAATTTGGGGCTCATTTTCTCGCGACAAGGCGATAGTTTTCGCATAGCAACCACCTTCAAAGTTGAAGATACCATCTTCTGACCAGCCGTGTTCATCATCCCCAATTAGATAGCGGTCTGGATCAGCAGAAAGGGTGGTTTTTCCGGTTCCTGATAGACCAAAAAATAAGGCAGTATTACCAGCGTCATCTACATTGGCTGCACAGTGCATGGGTAGCACATCAGCTTTGGTCATAAAGTAATTCATCAGGGAGAAAACTGATTTTTTGATTTCTCCGGCGTACTTGGAACCACCAATAATTACTAGCCGTTTGGACAGGTGAAGTACAATAAAGGCTTCACTATTGATGCCATCATCTTCGGGATCGCCGTGGAGTCCAGGAACTGCAATTACTGTAAAGTCAGAATTGTGGGTTTGTAGTTCTTCGTCTGTCGGACGAATAAACAGTTGGTGAACAAACAGGTTTTGAGATGCCAGCTCGTTGATGATCCGCACACCAAAACGACGCTGGGGATCTGCTCCGACAAAGCCATCAAAGATATATAAATCGCGACCTTGGATGTACGAACGTACCCGCCGACATAGGCGATCGAAGTTTTCTTCAGGAATGGGGACGTTCATTTTACTCCAGTGGATTTCGTCCCGACTATTCGCTTCTTCAACAATGAATTTATCGTGAGGAGAACGACCTGTATATTTACCAGTTTTTACGCAAAGGGAACCATTGGAAGCTAAGACACCTTCCCCCCTAGCTACTGCGTGTTCAATCAGAATAGGAACTGGTAGATTATGATAGACATGACCTAAATTTTTTAAGCCTAGGTTTTCTAGTCCATAGGTGAGATCACCCTGTAGACGACGTTCGACATATTTTCCGGTGTTAGCTACTGGGAAGTCTTGTCCTTGGTCCGATAATCTTTTATTGATTAGGCTGGGAATTGAAATGTTTTGATAATCACTACGATCTACTGTATTTACGCTATCCATAGTTGATAACCTCTAGTGGTTTTGAAGTGAAGTATTTACGGGCAACTATTTTTGAAGTGGTTGGGGAACATTAATTAAGTAACCTACAACTCTGACCCCAACAACTGTGGCTCTAATAACAACCCCCTACACCGAACTTAGCCTGTGAATATATAGATTATGTACACTCAGCTAGAAGTTGATCCTCAATGGAAAGTTTGAGCTTGAAGTTCGGAAACGATATTTTCGATTTTGGTGTTGATTCTCAATGCCCGCTCTCATCTGCATGAAGGTAGTTGTGCTTGGCAATGTTTTTGGTTGGATCTACCTCCACCTTAAAAAAATCATACACCGATCGCCCTAATTCTGAAGTGAAATTTTTGGAAGCGCTAATTGTACTTTTATTGCATTTGTTTAAGTTATAATTCTGAATGCAGATTTTGCATCATAGAGCACCGAAATTTCCTCAATCATAGTTTATGTTCCCTAGCTTTGGGAAGGGGTAATTCTAAAGAAAAGATAAATTTCTGTGGCGATCGCTGCGGAGTGCAGGCAAAAATCATGACAGAATAAGGGAAACCTGAAGGTTTATAGTAAGAACAGAGATCATGTACGAAAAAATTACCCCCCCCGATACAGGCGAGAAAATCACCTTCTCTGACGGAGAACCCATTGTTCCCGATAACCCAATTATTCCCTTCATTCGGGGCGACGGCACGGGTGTAGACCTCTGGCCAGCGACAGAACGAGTGATTGACGCAGCAGTGGCCAAAGCCTACGGCGGCGATCGCCAGATCAGTTGGTTTAAAATTTACGCTGGGGACGAAGCCTGCGAACAATACGGCACTTATCAATATTTACCGGAAGACACGCTGACGGCAATCCGAGAATATGGTGTGGCTATCAAAGGCCCCCTAACCACCCCCATAGGCGGCGGCATCAGATCCCTGAACGTGGCGCTACGGCAAATTAATGACCTATATACCTGCGTCCGTCCCTGTCGCTACTATCCTGGTACTCCCTCCCCCCACAAACACCCGGAACAACTCGATGTGATCATCTATCGGGAAAACACAGAAGACATATACTTAGGGATTGAATGGCGCGAGGGTACGGAAATCGCCCAAAAACTCATCGACACCCTCAACAATGAGCTAATTCCGGCTACCCCGGAACATGGCAAAAAACAGATCCGCCTAGACTCGGGTATCGGTATTAAACCGATCAGTAAAACTGGTTCCCAACGGCTAGTCCGTCGCGCCATTAAACACGCCCTGCGCCTCCCCAAAAATAAGCAAATGGTGACTCTGGTGCATAAGGGCAATATCATGAAATACACGGAGGGGGCTTTCCGAGACTGGGGTTATGAACTAGCAACTACGGAGTTTCGCGAAGAATGTATCACTGAACGAGAATCATGGATCCTCGGCAACAAAGAACATAAACCCGACATCTCCCTGGAAGATAACGCGCGCCAGGTAGAACCGGGTTTTGATGCGCTGACCCCAGAAAAACGCCAAGAAATCTGCGATGAGGTGAAGGGGGTTCTGGAGGCGCTATGGGAAAGTCACGGTAATGGTAAATGGAAAGATAAAATTATGGTCAACGATCGCATCGCTGACAGCATCTTCCAACAAATCCAAACCCGTCCTAGCGAATACTCTATCCTGGCTACGATGAACCTTAACGGAGACTACCTATCGGACGCAGCCGCCGCTATGGTAGGAGGGTTGGGTATGGGACCAGGTGCGAACATTGGTGACACCTGCGCGGTATTTGAAGCTACCCACGGTACAGCACCTAAACACGCTGGACTCGATCGCGTTAACCCCGGTTCGTTAATCCTATCGGGAGTGATGATGTTAGAATACATGGGCTGGCAAGAGGCGGCGGACCTGATTAAAAAAGGTCTGGGGGCGGCGATTTCTAACCGTGAGGTAACTTATGATCTGGCCCGACTCATGGAACCTCCGGCTGAACCCCTCAAGTGTTCAGAATTCGCCGAAGCTATCATTCGCCACTTCTAACCTATAGCAATGGGCGATCGCCTATTAACCAGAAAATAGGCAACAAGCCATCTGCTAACATAAAATGGAAATCCCTCTACCCCTTCCCTGAGCTTGTCGCCGGGAGCAGAGGGTGGGGTAGAGGGTCAGATGATCACATAGATCTATTTTTTAGCCCCAATTTTTCCAATTTTTACTCTGAGCAGGATTCAAAGCTAATGGCCAGCAAAACCGAGACCTCCGAAAAGCAGAAAGCCCTAAATTCAGTCCTTAACCAAATCGAAAAGAGTTTTGGTAAGGGGTCTATTGTCCGCCTAGGAGACTCCGCCCGCATGAAGGTGGAAACTATCTCCAGTGGCGCACTCACGTTGGATTTAGCCCTAGGTGGTGGTTTGCCCAGGGGAAGGGTGATTGAAATTTATGGCCCGGAAAGTTCCGGTAAAACTACCCTGGCGCTTCATGCGATCGCCGAAATCCAAAAAACTGGCGGAATAGCAGCTTTTGTGGACGCTGAACACGCCCTCGACCCTACCTATGCAGCCGCCCTGGGAGTAGATATTGAAAACCTCCTAGTTTCCCAACCTGACACCGGGGAAATGGCTTTAGAAATAGTAGATCAATTGGTGCGATCGGTAGCGGTTGATATTGTAGTGGTAGACTCGGTAGCTGCTTTAGTTCCCCGTGCTGAAATTGAAGGGGATATGGGGGATTCTCACATGGGACTACAAGCCCGGTTAATGAGTCAAGCCCTACGGAAAATTACCGGAAATATCGGTAAATCTGGCTGTACAGTTATTTTCCTGAATCAGTTACGCCAAAAAATTGGTATTGTCTACGGCAACCCAGAAACTACCACCGGGGGGAATGCCCTTAAATTCTACGCCTCGGTCCGTCTTGATATCCGCCGCACCCAAACCCTGAAAAAAGGCTCGGACGAGTATGGCATTCGCGCTAAAGTTAAGGTGGCTAAAAATAAGGTCGCGCCACCCTTCCGAATCGCTGAATTTGATATTATTTTCGGCCAGGGAATCTCAACTATCGGTTGTTTGATTGACCTCGCAGAAGAAACCGGAGTGATTAAACGTAAGGGCGCTTGGTATAGCTACAACAACGAGAATATCGGTCAAGGACGCGATCGCACCATCACCTATATGCAGGAAAACCCAGCATTTACCGAAGAAATTGATAAACGAGTCCGTGCCGCTTTAGCAGGGGGTGCAGTTGTATCAGCCACCTCTGTTGTTAAACTTGATGATAATCCTGACACAGATGATCATGATGTCGAAGACATTGACGAGAATACTGATGAGGAATAAATCATTAATTTAGTTAAATCAAGTCCCCTTTAACCAGTGGAAAAAGGCAATTAATTGCCTCCCCTGAAGTCCGGCACTCCCCACCCCTGTCTCCCACTATAGTCAGGGGGAGGAGTTCATTAGTTCCTGAGAAAACTCAATAATTCCCGATTAACCAGTTGGGGGACTTCCTGTTGCATCCAATGTCCGCAGTCCGAAACCAATTGTAGTCGAAAAGGTGCAGTAATCAATTTATCTAAACCTTCAACCAGTTTCTGACTCAGAAATGAATCATCTTCTCCCCATAGTACCAATGTGGGTACATTGATTTCCGTGGGACGCATCCAACTGGAAAATAAGCCCGGTGGTTGCAGGAGTTGACGATAGTAATTAATCGCCGATCGCAATACTCCCGGCTTTTCTAACGCCGCCTGATAAATTTCCGTTTCTTCGGCACTAAAAGCCCCCTTGCGGATGGCGTGTTCTCGCAGAAAACCACGGATAAACTCTTTCAAGTTTTGCTGAATTAGCCATTCAGGAACCCCCGGAACTTGAAAAGCCAACACAAACCAACTGCGACGAATTTGATCAAAATTGCCCATAAGTTCCTGAACAAACCTATGGGGAGGCGGTGCGTTTAAAATAGCCAAACGGTTAACTGATTCTGGAAATTTTTGGGCTAAATTCCAGGCGATCGCCCCCCCACAATCATGACCAACAATGTGGGCTTTTGCATATCCCAAGCGCTGAATCAATCCTCGGATATCTTGGCTAAGGGTATCGAGATCATAACCACTTTCCGGTTTATCTGAGTCATTGTAACCCCGCAAATCAGGCACAACCACCTTAAAATAACGAGAAAGCGCCGGAATTTGATAACGCCAAGCATACCAAAACTCAGGAAAACCATGTAACAAAACAACCAATTCACCTTGTCCTTGGGTTACAGAATGAAGGTGAATGTTATTCGTTTCAACATATAGGTGTTCCCACCCAGACTGCAAACCTGTCATATACTGCCACAAAAAACTACCCCAAACCACATCGATTCTTAGAGAACTAGCAGCAGCTTGGGATTGCCAAAGAGCTTGAACATCATGCTCTGGTAGGGGTCGATAATGAAGTCACCTCCATCACCTCCCCTTCAAAACCGTGCCGGCGAGTTTCCCTGCACACGGCTCCTGATGTGGATACCCTTTTTTGTTATAGGAACAGAGTTACTACCCCCCGCTTTCGTACTTCAATGTTCTGAGCTTTATGCAGCACGTAGTCTTTCAACTCGCTCTCGCCATTATACTCCTACTAATCGCAGTATCTATATCCACACCCTGCTGACCTGTGGGCATATCCCAACCATTACAGTTGGGCATTGGCTTATGGTCACATCCTTCACCCTCTAAGCATACGCTTAAATTTTTCACTACTACTACGAGTGCAACTCGCAATAGAGCATTAGAGGGGTTAAAACGTTCCGTCTCGACGGGCATTCCATCTTTAGATTTGTCCTCAGAACCGGGGTACTTTTAAAGGTCTATGTAGGTGATGACATAAATACCCTACTTTTCCCCTTGTTCTTTTGAACGCAGCGTTTCAACCTATTTCGCTACTCCGTATTAACGATGATTCAAGCCGGACATTCGGTTTCCCTAATCATGGATGGTTGGCAGTGGTCGAGTAGGAGGTAGGTTCCGACCTACGCCTTCCGTTCCCCGCTTCTATCCTGGAGTTATGATTTCCAAAACTGGGGGTGGCTATCGCCGTTACTCTCTACTCCCTGATTTCTCAGTTCGTTTATGACCTTGAGTTCCCTGCCTTGCTTAGTTACCTAAGCGTCGGGACATATAATCAGTTATGAGGATGCTCAGGAGAGGTCTCCTTATATCCAGATTCGGAGCTGGAATCCTCACCGGGCAGTTATTTCGGGCATTTCAGCCCTATTTCATACCCGAACGTCTCGCACCTGCGTCCAACACATAATAACTACTATGCTTAATACATAGATAGATTCGTGCTATTGCATCTTGGGCTGACCGTCCGGGACGGAACCCATAGCTTGTGCCTTCAAATCTCGATTCCCATTCAGGTTCGAGCGCTGATTTAACCAAGGCTTGCCTAGCTCTGTCTTGGATTGTGGGAATTCCTATTCCAGCTTTTTTCATCCCTCCCAGGTTTTGCAATCCACACCCGTGTAGGGTGCGTTACATTGAGAGACTTGGCAGAGAAACGAAAAACTTTCTGGTAACGCACCATGTAGGGTTTTGCTTTGAGATTTCCCTTAATATTCTCAGCTAAGATTAACCTTTGTTTTGGCGATATTACTATCATTCTATCGACACCGGCTGTCTTTTTGCCTTGACCCGCTTGGGGGGCGGGTTCATTAAGCTGACTGTTGGGAAGCATGGCTGACCGTGGAACCCGCCCCTACAGCCGCACTGCTAAGAGTCGGGCATAATATGACTTCACCAATAGACGTTGCAACCTTCGTGCCTTTGCGTCTTGTCCCGATTTAGCTG
>NZ_JARPLC010000125.1:9043-13508 GCF_032350395.1 Limnospira sp. PMC 289.06 | reverse complement strand
CATGTACGGTTTTGAATGGGAGGGGTAGACCGTGAGGTCTATCTCGACCCCTAATCGCCGCTATGATTGATGTGAAATGGGCTTCTGTTTCCCCAATCACTGGCTAGGCAAACTTAGCCAAATTTCATAAATTTCTGACTAGGAAAAGCTTCAGGAGGTTAATTATGCCGTATATAACCATCAATCTGGCGGATAGAGACGGAGATGACTTTACCCAAAATTTACTGCAAAATTGGAATTATGAGGTGATCGGAACAGAGGCTAATAATGTTATTCTTTTGGGTGGAGGTTTCGATGTAGTATATGGAATAGCTGGCAATAATACCATTGCCGGAGGCTTAGATGATGATATCCTTTATGGAGGTAGCGGAAATGATATAATCGCCGGAAACGATGGGAATGATATCCTAGATGGTGGTAGTGGAAGTAATATCCTAGCTGGTGGTAGGGGTAATGATATTTACCGTGTTTCCCTGGGTTCCAATACTGGAGGAACTATTATTAATGATGGGGGGACTCACCTAAGCCCATTGGAATGGATTAGCGGAAGTGGAACGGATACCCTAATTATTTACGAAGAATCATTTCCATTTCAACAGGTAATTGATCAGCCTGAAAATAGAACAGAAGTGTCAATACTTAAAGAGCAACTCAGGGCTGGAGTCGTTGGTAGTCAAAGAGACGGAACAACTTTGTGGATTGATTTAAACAAAGATGGCAGTATAAATGAATCCGACGATCTCCAAATTCTATACTTTTATAACCCTGATGGGACTCCTGGGCCTGGATATATTGAGAATATTAATTGGATAGATGGCGATATAATTGTCGAAAATGCCATAGGAATAATTAATAGTGAAGGTCACGAAAATAGCATCACCTTTAATGTCAGTTTAATAAATCCTTTGAGTCAAGATTTAGCGATAAACTATTTTACTGTCGATGGCTCTGCATTAAGCAAGGGTGAAAACGAAGGAACAATAACTTTTGTCGCTGATGTTTTTCCCCAAACCCTAGAAATTACTATCCCCTTAGATGAAACAAATAGCCGACAACTAGAGTCAAGGGACTTTGAATTTTTGGCACGGGATACAGCCTACAAAGGTTGGAATCAAGGAGATATTATTGAGGGCGATATAGTTGGGGATTTAGGTTATCGTGTTGATCGATATTTTGACGATCGTACCACAGGGTTTAAAGCCGTAGGCTTAACCGCAAAAGAAAGAGAATTAAACTTGGTATTGCATGGCGATTTTAACGAATTTAACAATGATCAAGAATCATCAGAACCTTTGATAAACTTTAACAATAGTCAAGAATCATCAGAACTATTGATAAACATATTACAGGAGGATATCAACAATTTTACTCCCCTGTATTTTAACTCTCATACAGACAGCAGTGAAATTATAGATAACACGATTAATAAAATAGAACAGAGAATCTTAGAACCCGAACACAATTGGACATTTGCTACGGGCACTATTTACGATGGCAATCTGGCTCCTATTTTGGCAAATAGAGGTACTCAGGATCAACTCGATATTTTTGACGACCTTTCCCCAGAAGGAGTTGGTTTTGTGCAATTTATGACCAATTTTGAAGAGATCAAGTCGTGGCTTCAAGAAGTGAGTCAACCAGAAAAATTAGAGGAAAATGAGGCGGCATTATTTACTCATAAACCTAATATAACTGGTCATAGTTTAGGAGGAGCATTAACCCAATGGATAGCTAGTGAATACTTAAGTACAACGGATCAACAATTTGCCCTTGGTCGCCTGGAAGCATTTAATATGCCCGGGATTAGTGAAGAATATGCGAATAAAATAGATCCAAATCGAGTTGATAACATTACGTTAAATATAATGTCAGGAGACATTGTGAGTTTGCCAGGAGAACAGTATCTTCCTAATGCTAATGTTAATGTATTTTGGTACGGATTAGGTTGGGATGTATTCAATATTTCCCAAAGATCTATATTTCAAACTCATTCTGTACCCATGTATTTAGAACAAAGTGGTGAATGGGAAAAACCAGAAGATTTGATTTCAAGAACAATAACGAGTAGCGAAGCTAGTGATTTCTTTTTCACTTATTTCCCCGATCCTGACTATTTTAGTTTTTTAGCGGGACTATCAATGGTTCCTATAATCGGACAATTATCACCTGCTTTAGTTTATAGAGGAACTACAGAATTAGTTCGTTCATCAATCGGAGAACTTTTAAGAACAGACTTTTCTTCTATTCCTTCAACGATCATATCTGTAGCTTGGAATGCAGCTAAAAGTTTTTCCTCTGCTGCTTGGGAAACAATCAAAAACAGTCGTTCCTCGCGGCTAGAAGAAATACTGTCCCAACAAGAACAACAACTTCTATCATCTACCTACGACAGTTATGAAGTCTTGAATATGGGCTTATCGTCAGACAATTCTCAAGCTCTTTATTCAGTGACAAGCGAAACCTCTGATGATAGCGACAACTCTGATTCTTCAGAGGAGTACATTATTGATAATTTTTGGGAAGCCATTAGTTCTTTCCCCGTGGAAGCATGGGAAGCATTAGCAGTTTATCCTGATGAGGCATGGATTGCTATGAGAGAATGGGGTGAAACTGGTTGGACTGCTGTTAGCGAGTGGACCCCTGAAGACTGGACTACTTCACAACAATTGACCTCTGAACATTGGCAAGAAACAGAACAATTCACGGAAGATAATTGGGAGAATATTTTTCAGCCTATTGATGGAACCAGACCCATACCAGAATACACTAGCCAACCCTTCACAGTTAACGGCGAATACATTCCCTTAGCCGGAGACTTCAATGGTTCAGGAAGGACAGATATACTGTGGTATGCTCCCGGTCCGGCTGCTGACTATATCTGGTACTTTAATGAAGATGGTAGCTACAGCAGTGAACCGTTTACGGTTAATGGAGTTTATGACCCGATAACTGGAGACTTCAATGGTTCAGGAAGGACAGATATACTGTGGTATGCTCCCGGTCCGGCTGCTGACTATATCTGGTACTTTAATGAAGATGGTAGCTACAGCAGTGAACCGTTTACGGTTAATGGAGTTTATGACCCGATAACTGGAGACTTCAATGGTTCAGGAAGGACAGATATACTGTGGTATGCTCCCGGTCCGGCTGCTGACTATATCTGGTACTTTAATGAAGATGGTAGCTACAGCAGTGAACCGTTTACGGTTAATGGAGTTTATGACCCGATAACTGGAGACTTCAATGGTTCAGGAAGGACAGATATACTGTGGTATGCTCCCGGTCCGGCTGCTGACTATATCTGGTCTTTTAATGAAGATGGTAGCTACAGCAGTGAAAGGTTTACAGTTAATGGAGTTTATACACCCATAGAAGGAGACTTTAACGGGGATGGTATTGATGACATTCTCTGGTATGCTCCCGGTCCAGCTGCTGACTATATCTGGTCTTTCAACAGTGATGGAACCTATGAAAGTACACCGTTTACGGTGAATGGAGTTTATGAACCGATTTCGGGAGACTTCAACGGTAATGGTTACACGGATATTCTCTGGTACGCTCCGGGACCGGCACCGGATTATCTGTGGTCTTTCGGAGTTTAATCTCCCTAATTCCTAGGAGTTCCCCCTCTTCACAATGGAGGGGGATAACTCGGTTTTCTCCGCCAGTTAAATTTACACGGGGTTGAGTTACTAATAGGTGAGCCTGATTGACTATCTGAATAAACCCATATATATATATGTATGCACAGATTCCCATTCTCTAATGGTAGGTCAAGTTCGAGGATTTGTAAAGGAGAAAAACTGGGATTTTTAGAGTTTTAGGGAGTGTTGGGAAAGGGTGCGATCGCCTTGATACTCCCCAAACCCATATATATGTCTTCACAGTTTCCCAGAAGTAGGTTGGGTGTAGCGCAGCGAAACCCAACGCCACCATGGTTTTATCCACCAGTTCAATTGACATGGGGTTGAGTTACTAATAGGTCAACCTCATTAACTTTCTGGAGCAACCCATATATATGTCGGCACTGATTCCCATTCTCTAATGGTAGGTCAAGTGCCGGGATTTGTCAAGGGGAAAACCTGCGATTTTTAGAGTTTTAGGGAGTGTTGGGAAAGGGTGCGATCGCCTTGATGCTGAATCAACCTATATATGTCGGCACGGATTCCCATTTTCCTAGAGTAGGTCAAATTTCGGGATTTTTCAAGGTAAAATATCCCATTAAATCTGGTTGATGAATAAATGAATAGAGGCGATTGTTGTAAGTGTTACAAAAATCGCCTCCTTTGATACTTTTATGGCATTAGACCATCGGGTAGTTTAGCGGAAATACCAGATGTAATCTTGACCGGGACCGGGACGATACCACAGAATATCGGTCAAACCTGAACCGTTGAAGTCACCTTGAAGGGGGATATAATCACCATTGACGGTGAAGGGACTGCTTTCATAGCTACCATCTTGA
>NZ_JARPLC010000125.1:2495-9034 GCF_032350395.1 Limnospira sp. PMC 289.06 | reverse complement strand
GACCGGGACCGGGACGATACCACAAAATATCAGTCAGACCTGAACCGTTGAAGTCACCTTGAACGGGGATATAATCACCATTGACGGTGAAGGGACTGCTTTCATAGCTACCATCTTGATTGAAAGACCAGATGTAATCTTGACCGGGACCGGGACGATACCACAAAATATCAGTCAGACCTGAACCGTTGAAGTCGCCTTGAACGGGGATATAATCACCATTGACGGTGAAGGGACTGCTTTCATAGGTTCCATCTTCATTAAAAGACCAGATGTAATCGGGTGCGAGTCCGGGTGCATACCAGAGGATATCGGTAATACCGGAGCCGTTGAAGTCTCCAGGAATGGGGGTGTAAACGCCATTAACAGTAAACGGACTACTGGTATAGTTGCCACCTTTGTCAAAAGACCAGATATAATCGGGTGCGGGGCCGGGTGCATACCAGAGAATATCTGAGACATCGTTTCCGTTAAAGTCTCCGACGACGGGGGTGTAGGTGCCGTTGACGGTAAAAGGCTGGCTTTCGTAGTTTCCATCCTCATCAAAGAACCAGATATAATCCTGTCCTGGTCCAGGGACATACCAAAGGACATCTGAGATTCCATCGCCGTTAAAATCTCCGATAATTCCTTCATAGGTGCCGTTAATGGTGATGGGGACACTGGTGTAGGGTTGTTCTGTTGATGTGCTGATCGCAATATTACGAACAGCGGTATTATTCGACTCATTGGTTTCGATTACAAAGCTGAAAGCATCAACAATCAAACCAATCGTATATTCCCCATCCCCACTCCAGAAAGAATTGCTGG
The DNA here is from genome assembly GCF_032350395.1 of Limnospira sp. PMC 289.06. Taxonomy (NCBI): domain Bacteria; kingdom Bacillati; phylum Cyanobacteriota; class Cyanophyceae; order Oscillatoriales; family Sirenicapillariaceae; genus Limnospira; species Limnospira sp. PMC 289.06. The sequence continues at coordinate 8,224 of NZ_JARPLC010000125.1, read as the reverse complement.
CATTGGGTAATGAAATTTGTTTAGTCAAAGTCTCTGTGCTGCTATTTCCGGGGATGGGGTCAACCCAAGTCCAACCGAGCAAATAATCTTCGCCAGGATCGATACTGGAATCATCGGACAGGTAAAAGTCTACCCAGAATCCACCTTCAGAACTCTCAGCATCGTCGCTACCCGTATTCTCAATGGAATAGCTGACCTGAATCGAATCTCCGGGATTAGATTGGGTGGTATTCAGGGTAAAGTTACGAGGAATCAGATCGACATCATTACCCTGAGTTTCTGAGTAAATTATTTCTAGGTTAATGTTACCAGATGCGCCATTATATCCATCAACAGCAATGTTGTAATTGGTTCCCCCTATAACGTCAAAGATAATTTCGCTTTGCCGTCCATACCACAAAGAATCATCATTGCTGGCTACTTCGGTCAAATTGGAAATAGAAGAACCAGTATAGGCGGCCAATGTCGTGTCAAAATTACTACCTCCAGTATTGATCGCCACATTACCTGAACCGGGAGCAGTCCAATTCCACCACAGGGAACTACCGCCAGAATTACCAGCGTGGTCGGGTTCTCCTGGCTGTTTGGTAGCACCGATGTTGCTACTGATAACGCTGGCGTAGGAACCACTGAGGGAGGTACTGTTAGCAAAATCATCATTGCTTAACAGGCTGGTTTCTAGCAACAGAGATAAATTAATGTCTCCAGAGGCTCCCCCAAATCCATCAACGGCAATTTTATAAGTAGTTCCTGGTTCGACAGGAAAGGAAATTTGGCTTTGTAGACTATTGGTATCATCATTGCTGTCTATTTCAGCTAAGTTAGACAAAGATGAACCAGTATATGCAGCTAGGATGGTGTCAAAGTTGCTACCAAAAGTATCAATGGTCACTAATCCTGAATCAGGAGCAGTCCAATTCCACCAAACTGAACTACCGCCAGATAGTCCGGCATGATTGGGTTCGCCAGGTTCTTTGGTGGCGTTGACGTTGCTACTGGTGATATTTACGGAAGTCCCACTTAAAGTAGCACTGCTGGAGAAGTCATCGTTAGGTAGTTGACTGGTGCCGAACACTAAATCTAAGTTAATATTGCCCTGGGCTCCGTTAAATCCATCAACGGCAATTTTGTAGTTGGTTCCACCTACGGTATTAAAGGTAACTTGGCTTTGTAGTCCAAAGCCGCTATTATCGTCACTGGCGATTTCTGTTAAACCAGAGATGGAAGAACCAGTGTAAACCCCTAGAACTGTATCAAAATCGCTGCCGTTGGTGTTGATGGTGGCTGTTCCAGAACTGGGAGCCGTCCAATTCCACCAGACGGAACTGCCACCTGTTCCGGCGTGGTTAGGTTCACCTGACTGTTGGGTGGCATTAATGTTGGTTCCGGTGGTGCTGGCTGATGTCCCACTTAAACCAATACTGTTGGCGAGATTATCATTCGCGGGGCTTGCTGTAGCCAGGGAGAGATCGAGGGTGATATTTCCTGTGGCTCCTTGATATCCATCGACTGCAATGTAATAACTGGTTCCTGCTATGGCATCAAAGATGATTTCGCTTTGCCGACCAGCACCACTATCATCATTGCTGGCAATAGTATTTAAGTTGGAGACTGAGGAACCGGTATAAGCAGCTAGGACGGTATCAAAGTTACTCCCAAATGTGTTGATGGTGACTTCTGCAGAAATAGGGGCTGTCCAAGTCCACCAGACGGAACTGCCACCTGTTCCGGCATGGTTGGGTTCACCCGACTGTTGAGTAGCTCCGATGTTACTACCTGTTACGGTGATTGATGTTCCTGAGAGAACTGCAGCTTGTCCAAAGTTGTCGTTATCGGGTCGGGAGGATTCAACCTCAAGGGCAGAAGCGAGGTTAATCCGATTTTTGGTAATGCCATTGCGGTGGTCGGTGATGGGATCTCCGCTGTTGATCAGTCGCTGTAGGAGTTGTTCTGAACTGTCATTGGGAAAGGCTTCACGAAGAACGGCAACTGCTCCGGCGACGTGGGGGGCTGCCATGGAAGTACCACTATAATTTGATAATCCTCCAGCAGTAATCGCAGAACCAGGAGCGAGAAGGTCTAAAAATCCGCTACTATTGGAAAAGATGGAAACGCGATCAGGGCTGGCGCTGTCAATGCCATAGGATCCATTGTAGTCATAGACTGAGCCAACGGAAATGGCGCTTTCAAAAGCAGCAGGATATGTGATGGCATCCGTAAATTCATCATTTCCAGAAGCTGCTATCGGTAGGATTCCATTGTTCCTGGCATTGGCGATCGCTTGACCGAGAGCCGTTTCATTATCTGAGAGGGGACTGGTATGTTTGTCGCGACCTAAACTCATATTGATGGCAGCAATATTGTAGGTATTACGATTTTGGATTGACCAGTTTATTGCTGCAATTATATCTGAGTCATATGCTCCATCCCCAGTAAAAACATCTAGGGCAGCAATTTGAGTGCCGGGGGCAACTCCAGCCACGATTGCACTGACATTGGTTCCGTGACCATCATCATCATCTTGCCCATCATCGGGGGCAAAATCCCGAGCATAAACAATTCGTCCTTGCAGTCCAGGAGCATTGGGATCAGCACCTGTATCCAGTACCGCTACAGTTGTCCCACTTCCAGTAAAACCTGTTGCTTCGATCGCTCTGGGTTGCCCAATTAAAGGCAAACTTTCGGCTAAGGCTTTTTCATGAATTTGAGGAACATCTAACCCTAAAACATCTGGATTTTGCAGCAATTCGATTAATGGATCTACCTCCTCAAATTTGGCAAAGGTAATCGGTAGATTTTCATAGTCGTCGAGGATTTCCAAATCTTGTCTGAAGGGGGATAAGATGTCATCTTTCAGTTCCGAGAACAGGCTGGCTTGATAGTTAATTACTTCATCGCTACCAACAGACCAATTCTCTAACTCCATTTTCTCCTCAACGGCTTGATCGATATCCCTGCTATTAAAGGAAATCAGGAGTTCCTGCGCTTCTCCATCTATGAGAGCATCTAAGGCGGTTAGGGAAATTTTATCAGCGATCGCACTTAATATTTCGGAGTCAATAACAATCTCATTGTTACTGGTCTGAAAATCATTGTTACTGGTCTGAGAATCTGAACTGCTGGAATCGGTATTTTCTGATCGGAGATTTTCGGGACGGGAAGGGGAGTCAGAGTCAGCAGTGATTAACCCAGTTGATGCCCCTGAATCATAGGGAACTAAATTAAGAATATCGGGGTTTTTCAGGATTTGGTTCAGTTCATCTACGGATTCAATCCTGAGAGCGACTGCTGAGAAATTGCGATAATTCTCTAGGACTTCAGTATCTGCAGGTAAGCCGGTGATAAAATCTTCGGTAATTCCAGTAGTTGAAGTTTTGCTATCTACTGGCTGCTCGTTGACTGCCAGAATAAATGTGATCTCTTGGGCATATCCCAATCTGAGGTTGTTTAAGGTGTTCGGAGCAATTAAACCGTATTCTCCTGGTTCTTCAATGGCAAGGTCAACTTTGGGTTCCGATGAACTGACGGGGAAAAGGTCATAGTTAACATCAAAGACATCAAGAGTCGGAAGACCGGAGGAGATAAGTGTATTCGGATCATAAAGATCGTCTTCTGGAGATACCACTTGAAACCCGCTGATAGAATCCATTACAATTACCTCTCATATCTAGTTAAACTGTAAATGCCATAAAAATAGGCAAAAGACCTTACAACTTCTATATAGATATAGCCTAACATAATGACTGTAATAAAATGTGAGTTATGTGGATGAAATTTTGTCAACAAAAGTAACGAACTGTTAACGGTTAAGTTTTATGAAAATTACCGTTGTAATAACCGATGATATCCAGTCAGGGAGAGTATCTAAGCAATGAACTTAAAAAAAGCTAAAATTATTCGCGATCGCCTCTTATCCATGTTATATCCAGCTTTCCAGTTAAGCGACATCCAAGAACAGGTTTTCTGTGAGTCTTGGGAAAAACGCTCCTACCGGGAAATGGCTACTCGTTTGGGATACGAACACGACTATATTCGTCAGATTGGCGCTCAGTTGTGGAAAATGCTGTCTCAAGCAACGGGAAAGACGGTCACAAAACGCAATCTTCATACAGTGTTACAGGAGGAATACTGTCGGTGGCAGGAAGCCCGCCAAGTTCCAACTTGTTGGCAAGACTGGGGGGAAGCGACGAATGTTTCTCAGTTTTGGGGACGGGAGGCGGAGTTGGAAACCCTAAAACGGTGGGTTTTGAGCGATCACTGTTCTTTGGTGGGAATAGTTGGTTTTGGGGGGGTGGGTAAAACAGCACTTTCTGTTAAGTTTTCTCAAGAAGTGCAGCAGGAGTTTGAGGTACTCATCTGGCGTAGTCTCCGCGATCGCCCCCCACTTCTGAGGCTATTGGCGGATATCCTGTCAGTAATCAACTACACCCAAACGGTGACTGTTGAGCCTTCAGAAACAAGGATGCTGTCTATGCTGATCAAAGTTCTCCAGCAACGCCGATGTCTGTTGGTACTGGACAACTGGGACACTGTTCTGGATCCTCGCCGAGAATGTCTGAAGTTGTATCAATCTGGATATGAAGGCTATGGTGAGTTACTCAAATATATAGGAGAAATTCAACATCAAAGTTGTGCGATCGTCACCAGTCGGGAGAAGCCGCATGAAATAGCTACTTTAGAAGGGGAATTACTCCCAGTCAGGATTTTAAAGTTGGGGGGAATTACAGAAACAGCGGGAGCCAAACTGATTGAAGACAAGGGCTTACAAGCCATTTCTACAGACGTTAATAAATTGGTCAATTACTATCGGGGAAATCCCTTAGCAATTAAAATGGCTGTAGCAAATATTAAGGAATTATGTTTAGAAAATGTCAATGATTTTTGGAGTAAAAATCAAATGATTTGTGGTGGTATCTGTCAATTAATCCAACCCCAATTAGAGGGACTATCTGATCTAGAAAGACAAATGTTATACACACTGGCGAAAAGTTATCAACCGCTGGCGATCGCCTTTTGGCAAAACATACCATCATCAACAAATGCTGATCAGATTATCAAAGCATTAAGATTCCTAGAAGAGCGATCGCTCATTGAGAAACAAGAGCCAGGCTATCTTTTACCTCCGGCGATCGCAGAGTATATCAACATAACCCCAGAGTTTTGTCCTTTCTGTATGGAGTTTATGAACCCGTAACCAGAGACTTTAACCGTCATGGTTACACCGAAATTCCGAAGATTTCCCTGAACTATGGAGGGGAATAACTCTGGTTTTTGCGCCAGTTAAGTTCATAGGGGTTTCATTTACTAGCAGCTCACTCCCATTGACTATTTGGCAAAGTCATTATATATGTCCGCACGGATTTCCATTATCTTATAATAAGTCAAGCTTCCGCATTTGTCAAGGGGAAAAATCGGGATTTTTCGAGTTTTTTTAGGATTGCCTAAACTGGTGATTGGGGGCGGGTTTATGGAGTTCTGGGAAAGGGTGCGATCGCTTTTTTTAACCATGAGGGTGGCAGGTTATATAGCCTATTTAAGTAGGTTGGGTGGAGGAGGGGAACCCAACACCACCATCTCACCGCTGTTGGGTTTCACCCAACCTACTACCCAGAGCTATAGGCTCAAAAAACCATTATATATGTCGGCACGGTTTCCCATGATTTAATAATAAGTTAAGCTTCCGCATTTGTCAAGGGGAAAAATCGGGATTTTTCGAGTTTTTTTAGGAT
>NZ_JARPLC010000125.1:0-2486 GCF_032350395.1 Limnospira sp. PMC 289.06 | reverse complement strand
CTCACCGCTGTTGGGTTTCACCCAACCTACTACCCAGAGCTATAGGCTCAAAAAAACCATTATATATGTCGGCACAGTTTACCATTCTTTAATGGTAAGTCAAGTTCCGGTATTTGTCAAGAGAAAAAACTGAGATTTTTAGAATGTTTTTAGGATTGCCTAAACTGGTGATTGGGGGCGGGTTGATGGAGTTCTGGGAAAGGGTGCGATCGCCTTTTTTCAACAAGTCCGGTGGGAGGTTATATGGGGAGCCAAGTATAATTGTGGTGAGCCATGTAAATACCAATCAGGTATGAAATCTTCATGGCTCCATTGGAGGGGATATCCTAATGAACAATACTAGCGAAATATTCCATATTTTTGAATCATCAGATTCTCAGAATTTCATGCCCCCACTGGGATTAAGTGGGGTAGAAGGAGACCCAGTAGCAGTACAGATGTCCGCGCCGCCAGAGTTCGGGTGGACGCGCCTTTTGGGAACCAGTGAGGAGGACAAGGCTAATGCCCTGACCACCGGTAGTGATGGCTCGATTTATGTGGCGGGCTATACTTATGGCGACCTAGGCGGACAAACCAATAGTGGTCTTTATGATGCCTTTATCACCAGGTTCCAGCCTGATGGCACTAAAGCCTGGACGCGCCTGTTGGGAACCAGTCATTTGGACCGGGCATCAGCCCTGACCACTGGCCTTGATGGCTCGATTTATGTGGCCGGCACGACTGGGGGCGACCTAGATGGACAAACCAATAATGCTGAGTTTGAGGCCTTTATCAGTAGGTTCCAACCTGATGGCACTAAAGAATGGACGCGCCTGTTGGGAAGCAGTAGTTTTGACGGGGCTCATGCCCTGACCACCGGTAGTGATGGCTCGATTTATGTGGCCGGCTATACTGCGGGCGACCTAGATGTACAAACCAATAGTGGTGAGCGCGATGCCTTTATCAGCAGGTTTCAGCCTGATGGCACTCAAGACTGGACGCGCCTGTTGGGAACCAGTGGTTGGGACGGGGCTAATGCCCTGACCACCGGTAGTGATGGGTCTATTTATGTGGCCGGCTATACTTATGGCGACCTAGATGGACAAACCAATAGTGGTCTTTCTGATGCCTTTATCAGTAGGTTCCAGCCTGATGGCACTCAAGACTGGACGCGCCTGTTGGGAACCAGTGGTAGGGGCGTGGCTCATGCCCTGACCACCGCTGGTGATGGCTCGATTTATGTGGCGGGCTGGACTTGGGGCAACCTAGACGGACAAACCCATAGTGGTAGGGAAGATGCCTTTATCAGCAGGTTCCAGCCTGATGGCACTCAAGACTGGACTCGCCTGTTGGGAACCCCTAGGACTGACCGGGCATCAGCCCTGACCACCGGTAGTGATGGCTCGATTTATGTGGCCGGCTATACTGCGGGCGACCTAGATGGACAAACCAATAGTAGTGGTGCTAATGCCTTTATCAGCAGGTTCCAGCCTGATGGCACTAAAGACTGGACGCGCCTGTTGGGAACCCATAGGACTGAGGAGGCATCAGCCCTGACCACGGGTAGTGATGGGTCGATTTATGTGGCGGGCTGGACTTCGGGCGACCTAGATGGACAAACCAATAATGGTGGGTTAGATGCCTTTATCAGTAGGTTGATAGTAGATGGTACTGACACACCGGGGAGACCAGAAATTCATCAAGTCATTAATTTCGAGAGTTTCCCGCCTCAAATTACGGGAGTTTTGCCAGGGGAGAATCAAGGCTCGATTACTCAACCTGTGCCTAATCAATGGTTTGGTAGTGACCAGAATGATGTAATTATCGGGACGGCATCTGATGAAACTTTGCTGGGTTTTCAAGGTGATGATTTGCTCCAGGTTTCCCAGGGAAATAATACTCTCTTTGGTGGTCAGGGTAATGATATCCTAGTTGCTGGGGAGGGGGATGATATGCTATTGGGAAATAAGGATGATGATATCCTATTTGGAGGCGACGGTAATGATTCTATTTATGGTGGTCAGGGGAATGATACGTTGGTAGCAGGTAATGGTAATCAGATTTTGTTTGGAGACGAGGGTAATGATATCCTATTTGGAGGTGCAAAAGGTGCGGATACTCTGGTGGGAGGGGAGGGAAATGATACTTTGGTGATGCTTCCGGGAGAAGGTTACAGCATAGTAACTGACTTTCAGGTAAATCAGGATATGGTGGTTTTGCTGGGTAGCCCTGATGACTATGAAATTGGGTCAATACCCAACGGATTTAATGATGGTACTGCTATTTATGAAGCGGGTTCTGACCAACTTGTGGGTATCCTGGAAGGGGTTACTAATGTGAGTTTAGAAGATGATAATATCTTCGGTTGGGCGTAGGTGATGGTTGGGCGGCTTTCGGTTTAGCTACTTGGTTATGAGATGGGCTGTAAAATGCGATCGCCTTTATGCTCCCCAAACCCATATATATGTCTTCACAGTTTCCCAGAAGTAGGTTGGGTGTAGCGCAGC
>NZ_JARPLC010000124.1:0-14082 GCF_032350395.1 Limnospira sp. PMC 289.06 | reverse complement strand
AAAGTGCTGTAATCCCTCCGGGGAATCCCCGTCGCTTTAGCGCGGGGAGTAGTCAAAGCACCCAATTAACAATTATCAACTTGCCACTCTTGGCGGTTTTCCGCTATAGGTTAAATAGTTCCCCCTGCTGAGTCGGAAGATGCAAGTAGGGGTGACTTCCCAGTTTAGTATGTTATTGGGTAATGAGTTATGGCCCCATCTAAGGGAAATTTTGATAGTAAATCCTCTCAGAAAAATCGGATTGCTTACTCAGAGTTTGGCAATTCTTCTAATTCCGAAGCCATGGAACCAGGAGTGCCGGACTTACCCCCCCAGCAGCAAAACTTAAAAGTGCAGGCAACTCGTAAGGGACGCGGTGGTAAAACAGTCACAGTTATCTCTGGCTTTCAAAGCAATGACCAGACCCTGAGTAAGTTATTAAAACAATTGAAAAATCAGTGTGGCACCGGGGGAACCATGAAAGACCAAACTCTGGAAATTCAGGGTGATCATACTGATAAATTGCTGCAAATACTGACTCAATTGGGATATAAAGCTAAAAAAAGCGGCGGATGATTACAATTCCAGTACATGAGACTTTTCAGCAAACTATCCAAGGAGAGGGTTATTGGGCGGGAACTCCTGTAGATTTTATTCGGTTGGCAGGGTGTCCGGTGGGCTGTCCTTGGTGTGATACCGGATATGCTGACGGGGGGAAGGGTTTACCCCGGAATGTGCGTAGTTTTGATCAACTTTTGGCGGAGTTGGTGTCGCCAAGGGTGGTAATTTCTGGGGGTGAACCGTTTATATATCCTCAGTTACCTGATTTGGTGAGGGTATTAGAAGACAGTGGGAGGCAGGTTTCTATTGAGACATCGGGCGCATTTTGGCAAGATGTTTCTGATCTGTGCTGGATAACTCTGAGTCCCAAGGAACATATCAGCCCCGGTTATCCGGTGGTGTCACCAATGTGGCGACGGGCTTCGGAAATTAAGTTGGTGATTGATGTGGGGGATGAGTTGGAGTTTTATGGATGCCGTTTGGCGGAAAATTCTACGATTCCGGTGTTTTTACAACCGCAGTGGACTGATATAGAGCGCACTTTGCCTTTGGTATTGGAAAAATTAAAACAGTTTCCAGGTTATCGGCTTTCCGTTCAGCTTCATAAGTATATTGGTGTGCAATAAGATTGATTGATATTTCTTGGCAAACTGTAGTTTAGATAACAGGTTCTTGATTGATTTTGATCAACAATAAATTAAGGGCTCTCGGGAGGTTTGTCATGCCGATCAAAAATTCTACTCCACCGACTACTCCATCCACTTGTCGCAATTGCCTCCACTATAAATCGGAGGGGCGACGAGGTGGTGTTTGCCAGTTATTCCATGGTTCAGTGCAAAGTAATTGGGAATCTTGCTCTCTGGCAAGTTTCCCTTTTATTTACTCTTGGGAAAAATTAGACACGGCTATTTCAGACCGGCGGGTAACTGTCAGTCGCTCTGCATAGCGATCGCGATCGCCTACTGTCTATATAACTAAGTAATTTTACCGAGTCTGTTTGCGTGAATAATATTTCATCACAGAAAAGACCACTCCGCAAAATGGGAGTGGTTGTTTTCAGTCAATTAATAATCGGTTACAAAATAACTAAGAGCGAAAGCGAGAAAATCGGGCTGCTGTATGTTTAGCCACCATCAACAGCAAATAAATGGTCAACACATAACCGGTGGCGAGTAAGGGAATCATTAACGGTAATTCGTGGTAGTTCATAGGTGGTGCGGCTAGTCTGTGTGTGAGAGAGGAGCATATATGGGAGTTTAACAGTCGCTACATATACATAGGGGCAGGTTTCCAACGGCAGGTTATAGCTGGGTTTCGATCGCTATCTAATAGGGGATATCACCAGGCACACCAACATCAACTAACCAGAGATTTGCAACTCCAGAAAGTTTCCCTAATACCTATGCCAAGTTACCAGACCTCTACAGCTAGTCCGCCGCCTAAATATAAGCCTAGACTGTGCTGATTGGTCTTGAACCCACCAAGCTGCCACACCATAATCTGATGCCAGCTCAGGAACTTCTAAAATCGCCCCTGGCTATCCCCTTTTCCGTGGATAACCTGTGCAACAACAGCCAGTTAATATTTGGCTGCCACACCTGTTGCCCTTAATGTGTAGAATTTTTTTAAACTCTTAATAATTAAGCTAACACAAAATTAACGAATTGTACCAATTATGAGAAAAATTTTTTTGGGGGACAATGGACAACGGATCATGGACAATAGGTAATCGGCGAGAGAGGAGAAGGGACAGGACAGAGGGCAGAGGGCAGAGATCATGTAGATGTGGGCCCCATCTGTGAATTACATCTGGTACGCCCTAAGATGAAGAAACCCGCCCTGTGGGGGTTTCACAATTAATTAGACGTGATGGAGGTGTGGTGAATATCAAAGTTGATGCTCAGGTGGGCTATAATCCTAGTTGAGAGTTTGGCGAGATGAGAGCCTTAGCTTAAAATCAAACTATAATATGTAAAATTTTGTTAATCATCCAGCCTGAGTTGGCAAACCCATGACCTCTCGCACTCTTCTATTTTCGACCGTTGAAGCAGACCTAAAACTGCTAACCGATAACCTGAAACAATTGGTGGGCGCTCGTCACCCGATCCTGTATGCAGCAGCAGAGCATTTATTTAGCGTACAGGGAAAACGGGTGCGTCCGGCGATCGTGCTGCTAATATCTAGGGCAACCATGCCCGATCATGAAATCATACCTAAGCACCGCCGTCTAGCTGAAATCACAGAAATGATCCATACTGCTAGTTTGGTTCATGATGATGTGGTGGATGAATCAGAACTGCGGCGGGGTGTCCCGACAGTTCACAGTTTGTTTAATAACCGGGTGGCGGTTTTAGCCGGAGACTTTCTATTTGCCCAGTCCTCCTGGTATTTAGCCAACCTGGACAACTTAGAGGTAGTTAAACTTCTGTCACAAGTGATCATGGATCTGGCGGAGGGAGAAATTCAACAGGGACTGAATCGATTTGATACTAGCTTGTCCATTGAAGCGTATCTCGAAAAGAGTTACTACAAGACAGCTTCTTTAATCGCTAATAGCTCTAAGGCGGCTGGTCTGTTAAGTGGAGTTTCAGCAGAACTAGCAGAAGATTTGTATAAATATGGTCGTAATATTGGCTTGGCGTTTCAAATTGTCGATGATATTTTAGACTTTACAGGTTCGACGGAATCTCTAGGTAAACCGGCTGCTTCGGATCTCAAAAGCGGAAACCTGACAGCCCCGACCCTGTTTGCTTTAGCAGAAAAGCCTTTTCTGGAAACTCTGATCGATCGCGAATTTGCTCAAGATGGGGACTTGGAACAGGCGATCGCCTTAATTCAAGAAAGTTCTGGGATTGATAAATCCCGAGAACTCGCCATCCACCACGCCCAGGTCGCCGTAGAACATATCAACCAGTTACCCCCTTCGGAGTCTCGTCAAGCTCTGGTGGAATTAGGGGACTATGTGGTGAGTAGAATATACTAATTGATTAGGTTCGGTGGGGGTGGCGAAATCTCCCCCATCAAGGATTTTGTGTCAATTTCCATGGTGACAATTGCCAGTTTTTGATACTTTGTCAAACTAAAACCTGGAGAGTTTGGGCTGCCTGATTCAGGTTTTCCAAACCGACTTGGGTTTGTTTAATTCCACTAGCAGTTTCCACTGCTGCATGATTAATAGAATTAGTAGCTGTGACAACTTGCTGAATAGCGATCGCCTGTTGTTGGGAAATTTGAGCAATTTTTTGATTACTGCTGACCACATTTTTAATGCCATCAGCCACTTCTACAAATACATGAGCAGTATTTTCGGTCATTTCCATACCCACCTTAGCGTTTTCTGTTCCTTTTTCTGCAGCTTCAATGGTAGATTTGAGGGAATTTTGAATCAGGCTAACTAAATTATCAATCTGTCTAGCTGATTTTTGGCTTTGGTCTGATAACTTACGAACCTCCACCGCCACCAAACCAAATCCTCGACCTGCTTCTCCTGCACGCACAGCTTCAACAGAGGCATTCAGAGCCAATATATTAGTCTGATTAGCTAAACTAGATACTACATTAGATACAGTGCTTATTTCCCCGGTATGCTGTCTCAAAACCTCAATTTGTTCTGAGATATTTGCCACATTATTATTTAATTCGACAATACTTGCCAAGTTTTGTTGAACTACTTTATTGCCATTTTCACTGATATCTAAAACCTGTTGAGCCCCGCCTAAAGCATGATCAGCATCCTCGGCTGACTGTTTAGCACCTTCACTAATTTGTTCAATAGCATTAGTGGTTTGATTAATAGAAACAGCTTGATGGCTCGCGAGTCTCTGTTGTTGTTCAGTAGCCACGGCAATTTCCGCTGAGGAGGTAGCAATAACCTGTGTAACTTGTTGAATAGGGCTCATGATAACACGAACTACAATAAAGCTAATTATCGAGCCACTGGTAATTACTAAAATAAAAGTACCCCAATTAATGATTGCCGCCCATTGTTTAATGAGTTGATAACCCTCATTTCGGTCACTCAATAATTTTTGTTCCTCGTCAATCATCCTATTAATTTCAAGGCGAATATTATCCATAATTTGTTTTCCGACACCCCCAACCAAGGCTAAAACTTGTTCGGATTCTCCGGCTCCGGCTAAGTTGATACCTTGTTCAAGTGACGCTAATTTTTGGTTGGTTAAGTTTTGAATATTGGTTAATCTCTGGGTTTGTATGGGATTAACTTGCAGCAATTGGGATAAATTTTCTAAATCACTCCGAATTTTTCTCTGGCTTGAATAATAGGGTTCTAAAAAGTTGGCATTTCCAGTAATAATAAATAGTCTTTGAGAATTTTCGGCATCCACTAAAGTTTTTTGAATATCCTGTAAATTTAGCTTAATCTCGTAGGTATGAACTACCAATTTAAATGATTGATCTTGATTTCTTTGTTGCCACTCTGACGCTAGGCTACTGATGCCGACTAATAGAAAAATTGCACCAAATCCTAAATAGATGACTCGATTAATTTTCATAATAAAAAGCTGCCAGATTTTGCAGAGAAAAATTTGACGGTGTGAGCAGTTATTGTGATGGATCCTGTCTCCTTCGTCCCACCTTAACCCTAGGCGGAAAGGGCAGATGCAAGGAACTGATTTAGGAAAAAGTTGGGGGGGGTTAATTAATAGTCGTTTTTATTATATAAAATCCCTAGGAATTTTGGCAATTAAGAAACAATTAAGAAACGGAGTTTTGGGGTTAAAGGGCAGGGGCAGAGGGTAGGGGCAGGGAGAAGGTAGGCAGAAGGGGGGACAGTCAACTGATTTAAGCAATATCTGGAGGGATAGGGCGAGATTTAGAGCGACGCAGAGACTGATATTGTTGTAGGTAAACTTGGATAGTATCCTGTACATCTTGACGTTTGACCTCGGTAGCGGCATCAAGATGACCAGGTTGATCAAAGAAAATAAAACTATCTAGTTGGGGAATAGCGATCGCCTGAAATAAAATGTGGATGACAGGAACCGGGACAGCGACAACAGAAGTGGAAATATCGATAGTAGAGTGAACGGAAGCATCATCTAAACTAGAAAAAGCATAAATAACTTGCTTTTGTAGATCCGGATTATCCACATTACCGAGAGTAGTTAATACCCAATTTTGGTCAACACTGGTCAAAACAAAATACTGTAGGTGTACTAATTGGGCGGCCAGTAATTTGAGACCGGGAGCGATCGCCTTAATAATGTCAGGAGTCGAACCATCCTGGGGGGCATTTTCAATCAAGGCTTGAATTTGTTGGTCTAAATCCATTGTTAAAGTTGAGTAGGTGCTGATTTTCGCGCTACATGATAACCGAGAAAACCCCAATTGATCAGATAGGTGACTAGAAAATTTCCAGTGTTGTGATCGTAACTAAACACGACCCGATTGGGAAACCCTCCGGAAACTCAGAGGCTTTACTGGAAAGCATAGGTTAGGGTCATTGTTACTAAATTATCATCATGGGGGAAATCTGCCAGAGCGATAGAATTTTTCAACGGTTGTCCGGTGAGCTAAAACAGGCTACCCAGGCATCTGAGCAGAACTGTCAGGATATCGCTTGGCGTTTAACAGAAGAAGCAATTCGGATCTGCACAGAAAGCCAGCGCATCCAAGCCTCGGGGGATGTGGAGACTTGGGCGATGACACTCGCACAGCATCGCTTACAACAATGTCTTCACTATTACCAACTGAGGTCAAAGCAGGCACCGTTGGAACTCCACAGCACTTTGAGTGCCATTGTTTATCGATATATCACACCGCGCCAAGCTCAATCAAGTTATCACGCGAGATTGGAACTAATTAGGGACTTTTTACAGGGGTTTTATGTTGAATCACTAAATGCGTTCCGTAAGGAAAACCAAGTTTCGGTAGATTATCGTCCCCAGACATTACTGGAACTAGCCGAATATCTAGCCTTTACGGAACGATATGGAAAACGACGTATTCCTCTAGCCAGGGGTCGTAGTCAACAACTCATCATTCTGCGATCGCAGACATTTTCTCAACAACAACCCAGAGAAGCGTTTGTTGATATCGAGCAAGCCGCAGAGGGAAGCAGACCGGACTGTGATCAAACCTGGAACGACTCATCTGTACAAGAGGTGCGAGCCGCGATGGTGGCTGAGTCGAACGAACCAGAACTAGAATCTCTACGACAAACGGTTGTAGAAGAGTTAATCAAATATCTTGAGGAACACAATCAAAAAGACTGCGCCGATTATTTCACGTTGCGAATGCAAGATTTGCCAACTCGAGAGATAGAGGCAATTTTGGGGCTAACCCCTCGCCAACGGGATTATCTTCAACAGCGATTTAAATATCATTTGTTGAGATTTGCGTTGGGTTATCGTTGGGAATTGGTGCATCAGTGGTTAGAAGTGGACTTAGATCGTAATCTAGGTTTACTCCCGCAGGAGTGGGATGATTTCCAGAATCAACTTAGCCAAGATCAAAAGGATTTGCTAAGGTTAAAGCAAAAGGGGCTATCTGATCATGCGATCGCCGAAAAGCTAGGTTGCAAGGCGACTCAAGCACAAAAGCGGTGGTTTAAAGTTTTAGAATTAGCCTGGGAGCTTAGAAATCGTTCAGTGTCCGGAGCGAGTGCATCTACTGATGAATAACGAAATAAATCCAGATCGTCAACTCTCCGAGTGCCATTTTTTCGATGGGTCTGAATCACAACCCCTTGAAACTGCTTCCTCAGCAGAGCAATTAGCAAATAGTTCTAGGGTCGAAGAACCAGGGTGGTCAGAAGCCGACCTACCCGACTATGAAGAGATTGACGTTTTCTACCCCAACGACGAACCAATTAAACTGGGAGAGATACCAACCGTGAAAGACAGATTTGAGAGCCTGTTAAAAAACAGGTTAAGAATTGAGATCCAACAAAAACCACCGCTATTCCCTTGGGAAACTGAACTCGGCGCTGATGCTATCTATCCAGACGTGATTAGCGATCCGATGGTTCCCAACCCTTCTTGGTGGACTGCTCAAAGGGAAAACCTGAAATGGTCTACTTTTTTACCAGAAACTGTTTTTGCTGCTCTTCTGACTCCTTGTCAGAAGGTTTTGCATTCAACCCGACAACAGGGAGCGAAACTGGTGGAAGCGGTGGAAAGTTTTTTCCCACAAGCCTCTGATTTGCTTAATGAATGGGCAGGTAGGCTGGT
This sequence comes from Limnospira sp. PMC 289.06, assembly GCF_032350395.1. Taxonomy (NCBI): domain Bacteria; kingdom Bacillati; phylum Cyanobacteriota; class Cyanophyceae; order Oscillatoriales; family Sirenicapillariaceae; genus Limnospira; species Limnospira sp. PMC 289.06. The sequence goes on along the minus strand of NZ_JARPLC010000124.1, from coordinate 6,349 downwards.
TTTGGGGGAAGTCCGTGATCCTGAGTTGAAGAAGCTACAACTCCCCGCCTATGAGGACGCTAGTCAACAACAGCAAATGGTTTTGCTGCTACTGGCGGCGCGAGAAATTATCGATACGCTGACGATAACTTGTTTTTTGAATAAGTCGGTAGCGCTTCAGCAGTGGGAAACTAGCTTAGGAGTTTTAACAGTACAAGCCGAATATCAGACCCGCGATTATGGTAATTGCTTAATGATTTTGGCTAACTTACCGGCGGGTGGATGTCTGCAATTGAAGGGAAATCATGGCGAAACCACGGCTAGACGTACCTCAGAGGGATATATGACCATGGAACTGGTAGATCCAGAGCCTAATCATATCTATCGCCTGAATGTATTGTTTTATGACTGCGAACAAAGTCCCCTCTGTTTTGCGATTTACCCTCGGATGATTAGTTAAATATTGATAGGTGAAGCTGATTTTTTTAGAAATATGGGTTACAGTAATCTGAGAGTGATTACCCAATTTTCAAATCCATGACAGCCGATATCCCTATCTTGAGCCAATTATGGCGACGGATCGAAGCAATACCTCAACCTGAGCCAGAAGACTCACTTCTGCTCCGCGTTTTCGTGCAGTTATTAGTGGTGGTTGGCATTATTGCCACTGATGTAGCGATCGAAGAGCCACTAAATCTATGGGCTATCCCTGTCAGTTTGGTGGGGGCGACCTGGAGTTGGTTTCGTCGTCGTCATCGTAATGTGCCCACTAAATTTTGTATTGCTATAGGAATGTTGGTAGCAATGGCGGTTTTTTTCAGTCGTCTAGTACTGGAGTTGATCGATACCAGAATTGTTTTGGCACAACTGTTAATTAATTTGCAGGTTCTCCATAGCTTTGATCTGCCACGACGCAAGGATCTAGGCTATTCCATGGTCATTGGGTTGATTTTACTTGGGGTGGCGGGTACTCTTAGCCAAACTTTGACTTTTGGGCCGGTGATTTTGGTGTTTTTGGCGATCTCTTTGCCGACTTTAATCTTAGATTATCGTTCCCGGTTGGGATTGGAGAAGTTGAAACCGTCGGAGGCTAGTTCTACAAAATTGAGGATTCCTCCTAACTTGAATTTCAAGTTTTTGGGGGTTAGCTTTCTGGCTATTGTGGCTTTGGGATTGGTGATTTTTGCGCTGCTTCCTCGGTTTCCTGGCTATCAACTGCGGAACTTTCCGATGAGTTCCCCTATTCAAATGCCACGAGGGGAATTTGATGGGCGACAAATTTTTAACCCTGGTTATACGGGAGATTCTGGAGATGGCACAGGGTCGGGAACTGGACAGAATCAGGAGTCGGGGGCGGGTATTTTAGATGAGGTTCAATATTATGGTTTTAATACTCGGATTAATCAGAATCTTAGGGGAAATTTAAGGCCGCAGGTTTTGCTGAGGGTACGATCGCAAGCGCGGGGATTTTTTCGGGTGATTGGCTTTGATAAGTACACGGGTCAGGGATGGGAAATTTCCCGTAATGAGCAAGCAGAAACTGTCCAACGCGCTTGGTGGTCCTATCTGTTTAATCTGTTTCAGCGACCGACACAGGCTAGGACTAGGGAGGTAATCCAAAGTTATACGGCGGTGATTCAATTACCTAATTTAATCCCGGCTTTAAAACAGGCTCAACAATTGTATTTCCCGACTGAGGAAATTGCCATAGACCCAGAGGGAACTTTGCGATCGCCTTTGATGTTGCGGGAGGGATTAACCTATACGGTGATTTCCAGAGTCCCCTATCGTAACCGCACCCAGTTAGGTCAAGCCTCCACAGACTACACACAAGCTATTCGTGATTACTATTTACAGGTTCCTGATGAAATTAGGGACAGGGTGCGGGAAAGAACCGAGGAGATTTTGGCGGCGCGGAATCAATCCAACCCTGAGCAACAAGCGTTAACATCTCCCTATGAAATATCCCTTTATTTGGCTCAATACTTAAAACAAAGTCCGGTTTATAAGCTACAAGAAGACCCGCCTTTTTTGAGACCTGATGAGGATTTGGTGGAGGCGTTTTTGTTTGGCTATGAAGATAGTCCAGAGGGAGAAATTATCAGAGGCGGTTATCCAGATCACTTTGCGACGGTATTAACAATTATGTTGCGTTCGATTGGCATTCCGGCGCGACTAACGGCAGGTTTTGATCCGGGTGAGTTTAACCCATTTACGGGGTTATATGTGATTAAAAATACTGATGCCCATGCGATGACTGAGGTTTATTTTCCTGACTATGGTTGGTTTGCTTTTAATCCGATTCCGGGAATGGATTTAATTCCGCCTTCTATTGAGGAAAATCAAACTTTTAGTGCCCTGAGAGCTTTTTGGAATTGGGTGGCGGGATGGTTGCCTTCTCCGGTAACAAATAGTTTGCAGAGGATATTAGCGACTATTTTCGCGGCGGTGGATATGGTTATCCGCTGGTTTATGGATCTGTTTACTAGGGGATGGGTTGGCTTGTTTACGGCTGCGATCGCTTTATCTGGTTTCGGGTTCGTAAGTTGGTTGCTGTGGGATGGATTGAAAAATTGGCGGGAGAGGCGACGCTTGGCTAAATTACCGCCGGAAGAAAGACTATATCAAAAACTGTTGGCATTGTTAGCCCAACGGGGTTATCCGAAACATCCGGCCCAAACTCCGGTAGAGTATGCAGAGGCGATCGCTAATCAATGTTCTATTGATGAAGCTGAGGCGATCTCAGAGGTTTGTCAAACTTATGTACATTGGCGATATGGACGCAGAAACACAAATTTAACTCAACTGCAACAGCTAGTTAAAAATTTGGAACAAGCCCAGAACTTCAAGGGATTTCGGCATCGATACAGACGCAGATAATTTAGAACCTATGGCTCTCTGTTGCGCCAATAACATATTGGTTTCTGCCATTGTTTTTGGCTTGGTAGAGGGCGCAGTCGGCCGTAAAAATTAGTTGAGTTGGTGATTGTTGTGGTGTGGGAATTTGGCTGGCAATTCCCATACTCATAGTCACCCGTTGAAAGTTAGCGGGAATTGCGCCGGGCTCCATATTTAACTCAAACACAGCTTCCTGTATTTGTTGGCTAATTTCTATGGCACCTTCTGTGGGTGTATTGGGTAATAAAATGACAAATTCTTCACCACCGTAACGGGCGACTAAATCCCTCGGTCGTTTCAGACATTTTTTTAAAGCATCAGCTACCTTTTCCAGACATTTATCCCCGGCAATGTGTCCGTAAGTGTCATTATAACACTTAAAATAATCGATGTCACACATAATTATTGATAGGGGTTGTTGTTCCCGTTGCAGTTGTAACCATTCATGCTGTAAAACGTGATCAAAATGGCGGCGGTTAGGAATTCCGGTCAGAGCATCAAGGTTGTAGACTTTCTCGAGTTCCTGATGGGCTATCTGAAGCTGATGATAGAGTTCGCCTTGTTGAATGGCGATCGCTAACTGTTCTGTTAGTTGTTTCAGCATCTCGATTTCTGCGGGTTTATAGTTGCTATCTTCTGAAGAAAAATAAGCGATAAGTAGTCCCCAAAGTTCGTCGTCTTCTAACCAAATGGGGAAGATTAAATGAGTCGGTCCTTGAAATTGTTGCCACATTTCCACAGAAGCATTAATTTGTCCGCTGCGACATAATTGGGCAATTTGCCAAATCATCTGGTCAATTTTTATGGTCATTACGGGATCTATGACACAAAAAAGTCGGTGATAGTCTCTACATAGTTCCTCGGAATGAGCAATGATTTTATGACTCCAATTTAACTGGAATTTACAGACTAAAACTATGTGATTTCCCAGAACTTTGGAGACTTCGACAACTGTAGTATTAAGGATATCCTGAAGATGGAGCGATCGCCTGATTCTATTGGTGACTTTTGATAAGATATCCTGTCTATCAGATTGCTTTTTCATGGCAATTTCTGCCTGTTTTAAGGAGGTTAAATCTCGGACAGTGACAATCACTTCCTTGACGGTGTTATCCGGTTGCAAAATAGGGGAATAGGTGGCTCCGATAAACCTGGGTTTTCCCGGAAAATTGAACCAGGCTTCGTAGCGGACTATTTCTCCTGCTAGACATCTATCAAAAAGAGGTTTAACTGTTTGATTAAAAATCTGTTTACCCAATACATTTTCGATGGTATTATTAATAATACAATCCTCAGATATTTTGGTTAAATTGGCGTATGTTTTATTAACAATTTGGTAGATGTAATCACGATTAATTAAGGCGATCGCTTCCGCTGTGGTGGCAACAATACCCTGAAATCGGCGCAGATTTTCTTCATATTTTTTGCGTTCACTAATATCAAAAACAATGCCATGCCAAATATTACCTTCTGGTGTTGACTGGGGTTGAGCATTACATTCTACCCACTTGATGCTGCCCGAATTAGTAATAACACGACCCTGCCAATACCAGGGTAAAAATTGCTCAAAAGATTGTTTCATTGAAGCACGCAAAGAGGGCAAATCATCTTCATGGATTAAGTTGATCAGAGAATTGATGTCCGCTAGAATCCTATTAGGTTCTAATTCAAAAATATCCAAACAGTGATGACTCACAAATTTAAAATGATGAGGCTTTTCGGAGTTGTGCGGACAGTAACTATAGACCATTCCCGGCATATTAGTTGCCAAGGCTTCAAACTTGGCTTGACTAAGTTTAAGGGAAGTTTCGGCTTGTTTGCGTGCGGTGACATCTCTGGAAATACAAAGGATAGATGTAATATTTTTGGCTTCGTTAATTTCTGGGACGATCGCCATTTCCAAATAACGCCAACCATTAACTGTCTCGGCTTCAAATTCAATCATCTGTTTTTCACCAGTTGTTAGTAACTGATTCGCCGCCGCCTCCCAACTATTAGCCATGGCTGCTGAGAAGGGAAAATCGCGGCAAGTTTTGCCAATCCAAGTATAGTTAGGAATTCCGGTTAATTGGCTTAAAATTGGACTTACATAAATATGTTTAAAATTGGTATCAAAGCGTTGAATAATATCCGGGGAATTTTCGACGAGGGTTTGATATTGTCTTTGGGAGTCTAGGAGGATGGCTTCTATTTGCTGTCTGTGGATGATTTCCTTTTGCAATTTATGGTTAATTTTTCGGGTTTCGTGAGCATAACGCCAAGAATACTGACCTAAATAGACGGTGAGTGCCATAGTCCAAACTATGATTAAACCGGCTGATAAAACTATGGTAGGCAGGGGAGATTTTCCCTGTTCAATCCAAAGGGGTTGAGGAGAAACTTGGACTGTCCAATCCGACCCATAGGCGCGGACTAGGGAGGTTTGTTGAAAGGGGGATTCTGATAAATCACCATTGCTATAAACCAAATACCCCCGGTCATATATTTGAGTCGTATATAAGGGAGATAGGGGCAAAATACCATCAAATAAAGCTGTAAATTCAAAGACTCCCACAATAAACCCATCATGGCGCTCATTCACAAATAGGGGAATAATTACTAGAAATCCCTCGCCTCCCTCAACTAATGAAATATGTTTACTCAGAATAATCTGATTGAGGTCTCTGGCTACTTGTAAACTAATTCGCTGACGATGTTCTTGGTTTAAATCCATATCCTGGACTTGTTCATTTCCCTCTAAAGGAACTATCCAACGGATGATAAAAGATGGATCTACCCAATGGATGACTTGATAGCCATGAGTATCCTCTAAATAGTTACTGACATCAGCTTCCCAAAATTCTCGGGGAGTGCCATTGCTGAGTTCCCAACGCTTGGCGAGACGGTTTAAGGATACAATACGGCTGGATAACTCTCGATTGAGGATAGATTGGATGTTGTTGGCTTCTTGCTGAACCAGTTGTGCCAAATGCCGTTGCTCTCGGATGTAGAGTTTTTGCCAAATGACCAGAATGGCGAGAGTGGCGATCGCACCAATGAATAAAGCTACCCAGTAGTCTTTAAATCGCCTTTTAATTAAGTGTAACCATCGATGTAAAAGGTCCAATGCCACTGACCCCCATATAACAAGAGTCTAAGTAGGGGTCGAGAGAGATGTCGCCATCTCCCCCTCCCATACAGAACCGTACTTGAGACTTTCACCTCATACGGCTCCTAATTTGACCGTCTCCTTGTTAAGAGTACAGCATCATCTCTTCATCAAGAGCTGTTTTATTGTCGTGACAATGGCGATGTAATAATTGAATATTCTTGTATTCATCCTTTCCGCCATGGCTTCTAGGTACAATGTGGTCTATTTCAATTAAATCTGATGGGGTAAAGTATTGCCCGCACCAGGTACATCTACCTTTTTGCTTTTTGAGTAGTTTTGCTACCCTATTTGGTGTATCGATTGCTTGTCCTTTCCTGGTTG
>NZ_JARPLC010000123.1:0-14190 GCF_032350395.1 Limnospira sp. PMC 289.06 | reverse complement strand
GTATCGTAATGCGGATAAGGGTTTCCAGATAATGGGGGCGGTGGGACTTGAAGCCAAATTACAGCCTATAACCCCTATTCTACCGTTACTCTAGTGCACTCAAAAGCGATCGCATTATTAGGAGAGAGTGCAAAATGAAACCCCCTAGGTATTTAGCCTAGAGGGTATTGTGTTGTGGGTTTATTGGGGGTTAATCGTCTAACTGATAGATTAATCTAAGTCCTGCTTTCATCTCTGGTGATTCTGGGTTAATACCATGATTGAGTAGTGTTTGTTTTGCCATATCTAGTGGCAATGGTTGCCTTTGATGTCTTGTCAGGATACCTAACTCTGTGGCAAGGTTGCGACGTTTTTTGTACTTGCTGTCATTAACCGTTACCGAGTGACCAAACGAACGCGCCCTGATTTCCTGTGGTATCCCGTTCATCTCCCCTAGTTGGTTTCCAAGATGTCGAAAGGCATAGGCTTGAGTTAGTCCCCAATTATGTCGTGATAACCATTTACGGTGATTATCGTTAAACTTGCTAGGGTCTTTGGATTCTGTGATAGGTAGACAAACGTTATGAATCCCTAAGCGGTTAATCAGAGTCTTGTCTTTTGACATTGGGATAGCTAACCGCCAGCCTGTCTTGGTGCTACCACCAAAGTAAGTAAACTCACCAATAACCAGCACTAACTCAAGGTTGTTAGGGTCAGATACAGCCGGGAAAGTGATACCGTCAACCGTAATGGCTTTGGTTAAGTTTTGACCTGCCGCAACTTCTGACGGTCTCAACCCGTATAGGGTACACATCGCACTAACCCAGCACCAACCATCACGCGCATTATTGTCTGTGACAGAACGATAATCAGTGTTGCGTTCTTTGTCTAGTAAACTTAACAAGGTATCCAAGTCTATACTTTGGGATTCAGCAAATACTGTTTGGGTTGGGTCAATCTTTTCCAGTTTCTCCAATGCTTTTTTGCAGCCAGCACGTTCTGCTACTTGTCTTAATCGATAGTAACGATTTTTGAAGTCTTTGTGACCTACCGGACTACTGCCATCTTGTAACGGGCTATATAACGCTTCTTTTATACCCTCCCAGCTCACATAAACATCCCAGTCTGTGACTTTGTTAAACACAGTAAGAAAACAGCGTTTAAATGATTTTTGGTCACTAGCCATATCGCGAGAGCGCTTCCGTTTAGTGTTCTTGTGTACCCCATTAAAGTAATCATCTTCCATCTCTTTAAACACTTGGCGATAGGTGATTAAGTCGTTTTCTAGGGGAGTTTTGTTTTCGTCAAGAATAGTGGCCTTGTACCAGTCCAGCCATTCAGACACCGACTGAAATTGTCCGTCAAGGGATTTATGAACTAACCAAGCCTTGTCAACAGCCTTGCGGATACCCTCTGGGGTAAACTGACAATTACAGCCCCGTTGTTTACGTCCCCCCGTTTCCGGGTCAGTGGTGATGTCTAGTTGGATTGTCCCCCGGTTACGTTTAATCCTGACACCCTTGGGACATTGTTTGCGGGATAGATTAAAAAACTCAAGGATATCCTGAAAACCTTGATATATGCCGCTGTGTGTACTGTTTGTACTTGCACTCATAATTGCACTCTCTCCTAATAATGCGATCGCTTTTGAGTGCACTAGAGTAACGGTAGAATAGGGGTTATAGGCTGTAATTTGGCTTCAAGTCCCACCGCCCCCATTATCTGGAAACCTGCAACCTGTAACGGTTGTGGGTTTTTTGTTTTGGCGCGCCACTTTGGTCTCATAATACCTCGCCCCTGACTCTATGGATTATTGCGGCTTAGTTACTTATCCCGTCAGTGTTTGAAGGCGATCGCTACTTTTTACTCCCATTACTCAGATCCTCTGTTACCATCGGCGATCGCCTGCTGACAATTACTCTAAAACTCCCTACAGTCAAGGTTTTGCCAGATTGTAAAGAAATGTTAAAGCGTTTTTTATTAAAAAATGTTGCACAAACTTGATTTTGTTGCTAAAGTGTGCACTGCGAACAATAGTAAGTAAAAAAGAGAAAGTAAAAAGGAGAACTGTGAGCTATGTTGTACGCTACCGTGACCTGTGATGTATCCTCAGTCAGCAACTGAGTTGAAGCCTCGATTCGTTCATATCATCATCAGCAAACTGAGTATGAGCTATCAATCAGCAAACTTTCCGCTCCAGAAACGAGAGCTAACCCAGAGGGATTTTGTTGTTCTTCACAATTTTAGCGTCCGCCTGGGTTGAACAGAATTTAGTCCAATCAATTGATTTAGCCGCCACTGTAGTGGAGTCCTAGTGTCGTGGCGGTAATTGACCACACACAGACAGGAGATTTTTATGAATATCCAAGGTATTACAGCCCTAATTACAGGGGCTTCCCGTGGTATCGGACGAGCGATCGCCCTAGAGTTAGCCCGCAATGGCGTGGGTCGTCTGTTATTAGTCGCCCGCGATCGCCAAAAATTAGCAGAATTGGCAGCAGAACTCAGCGACATGGAAGTAGAAGTGATCACCCTCGCCCTAGATCTCACACAGCCAACAGAAGTCAATATTGCCCTAGCCCAAGCATGGCGAACTCACGGCCCCATTGATTTATTAGTGAACTGCGCTGGGGTCGCCCATCAAACCCCCTTCTTGAAATCCAAATTACCCCAAGTCCAAGAAGAACTATCCCTCAACCTGATGGGACTTTACACAGTCACCCGTGCGATCGCCCGACGTATGGCCACCCGAAACCAAGGAACCATCGTCAATGTCTCCAGTCTCATGGGCAAAATCGCCGCTCCCACCATGTCTACATACTCAGCCACTAAATTCGCCATCCTAGGCTTTACCGAAGCACTAAGGTCCGAATTAGCCCAACACAATATCCAAGTTATGGCCTTACTTCCCACCCTCACCGATACAGACATGACCCGCCGCCTGCAACTATTTCGCTGGGTCACTCCCATGACCCCCCAACAGGTCGCCCAAGTCTTAATTATCGGAGTGCGGAAAGACTCCCCAGAAATTCTTGTAGGTTGGCAAAGCCACCTAGCCGTTTGGTGTCGTCGCATTGCCCCCTGGGTAATGAACAAAGTCTTAAAAATGGCATCTCCCCTTTCTCGGAATTATCCCCAGTCTCCCACAGCTTGGCGGCGAGTAGGTGCTGCTTCCCGCTAACCTCTCATTCCACAATCGACAATGGATAATTAATAATCTCGTAGGGGCGGGTTCCCCAGTTAATTAGATTTTTCACAAATCATATTACTAAACCCGCCCTATCCCACCAGGTAATTAACCAATCACACATCTCTGACAGTGCCCGCATCTTCTTTGCTAGAATCATTTATTGTTAATTCTCATTTGAGCAATCATCAACATGATTTTAAACGGTCTAGCCACTGAACTTTCAGGCATTGTAGTTTCCTTAAATGGAATTTTAACAGGATTTTGCCAACTGTTGGCATTATTTGTAATTGCCATTGGCGTGACCCGTGCTTTAATCATTTTTATTAAAGATGCTTTATTTCAAGCTCAAGCTACCGACGCATTTCAACGAGGCCGTTTAGTCATGGGTTATTCATTTTCCCTAGCCCTCAGTTTTCTAATTGGGGCAACTATTTTAAAAACCATGATTTCTAGCCGTTGGGATGATATTGCCCGGTTAGCTGCTATTATTGCCGTGCGGACTGTGCTAAATTATCTCTTACTTCAGGCAATTAGTAAGGCAACTCCAGAAGTGCAACAAATTAGCAATCCCGCCGAAACCTAATCAAAAACTACAGAGCATCTCACTACTAAATACTTGTAAATACTTGTCAATTGCTCAGGAAGCCGCCAGGCTGACCTAGAGGGGGTCAGCTATATGCTTCCCCCCTCTAGAGCCTGTCAGTTTTCCATACCTTAAAAAGAGTAGGCTGTCTGTAGTGCCCACCCAATTAGAAGGCCGATACTACCGAGAATGAGAAGTGAAGAAACAATCACAACCGTGGGGCTATCTGCTCCCTTAAACTTCATAATTCCTCGATCTAGGTCTGATGGCATATACACTTACTCCTACTCTAAGTTTTGTTTGAGTCCAACTAAGCAGGTTGGAGATCTTCCCTCTTCACCTACCTAGATTTTACCCAAACAATAATTATACAATATCTAGTGCTTGTTAGCTATAATTTGCCCTTGACAATACCCCCAGCCGATCGCCTACCTAGGGCAGACTGTATCAGCCAGCTAGTCATCCCAGTTTGACCTCTGCCAAATTGTCAGAAATCTATTATAATGGTAGCTTTGATATTTTCACTGACATTAAAAACACCATTTTAGCAGTCATGGGTACTTTTCGCGAGATTTGTCAATACTATCGAGATTATCGTTTATTAGCAATTATTAGTATCAGTGCCTCTAGCATTTTTGAACTCATTGATTTGCTAGTCCCCTATGCGATCGGACAGATTTTAAATGTCCTATCTGGTCAAGGCGCAGATGGCTTAATACAGCTAACAGTTACAGCGATCGCCTCCTCAACCGGGCTTCCAGACCAACAGACCACAGCTTTAATCATATTACTAGGTATCATTTTTTTGGTCACCGTTATCAAAGCACCCATTCAGCCTTGGCTAGGCTCATGGTTTCACTGGTTAATTCCCCTAGCCGCACGCCGAGATCAACATCATAATGCCATCCAAAAAATCTTAACTTTACCCCTGGAATTTTACGAAGAAAATAACCCCGGTCGCATTGCGAACCGCATCACCAAAGGCATCACTAACCATACCTGGACTTACCCCGAAATAGCAGGTCAATTAATCCCGAAACTCGTGCGAGTCATCGGTATTTTTATAGTGATTTTTTTCATTCAGTGGCAAATAGCCATATTTTTCTTAGTTTCTTTTGTATTTATTCTGTCCTTTACCCTCATCAAACTTCGACAGATAATTAGATTAGAAACCCGACTAGACAGCCATCAAGAAAACACCGAAAGTCGCAACTCAGAAATCATCACTAACATCAAAACCGTCAAAGCCTTTGCTACCGAAAATCAGGAACTCCAGCGACAAAGCACCCGCCTAAACCGAGAGTTAACTGTCGTTATCCATCGCATTCACCGAGACTATGTAAAACTGGCTACCTATCAAACTACCACCGTGCAATTTTGTTTATTTATGGTCTTAGGTTTTACCTTGTTTGCTACCTTGGGCGGCCAAATGTCTCTGGGGTATTTTGTGGTTACTTATACCCTGGCTAGTATGGCTTATTCCGAACTAACTCCCATTAGTTTATTGGCGGAAGTTTTTGCGCGGCGCTATTCTTCTATGGTGCGTTTTTATGAGTTTATGCAGTTAAAAGATGGACAAGATGCCATCCAATTAAACTCTGATGATAATCAGGTCTCCTATCAATTTAAGGGTCAAGTTAAATTGGAAAATTTAACCTTTGGCTATCTTCCAGAAAAACCAGTTTTGCAGGATATTAACTTGTTGATAGAACCTTGTCAAACTGTAGCGCTGGTGGGTCATTCTGGTTCCGGTAAGTCTACCTTGGTTAAGCTATTATTTCGCTACTTTGAACCTAGTCAGGGTCGCATTTTAATCGATGATAAAAATATCCAAGATTTGAATGTTACCGCCTATCGACGACGTTTAGCTATAGTTCATCAAGATGTTGATATCTTCAATGGAACCTTGTTAAATAACCTCACCTATGGCAACCCCAAAGCTACCCTAGATGAAGTTAACGAAGCCTGTAAAATTGCTCGGGCAGATGAGTTTATTAATCAACTAGAAAAGGGTTATTATACTACCGTGGGAGAACGAGGAATGCGCCTCTCTGGGGGGCAAAAACAGCGGTTAGGTATTGCTAGGGCACTGCTAGTCAATCCTGATATCTTGATTTTTGATGAAGCTACTTCTAGCTTGGATTATGAATCAGAACGTTCCATTCAAATCGCTATGCAAAATATTCTGGGAACTCGCACTACAATTATTGTGGCTCACCGCCTCAGTACCATTCGGGAAGCTGATAAAATTGTGGTACTAGATAATGGTAAAATTATCGAAATAGGTAGTCATGATGAGTTACTCAATAACCGGGGAATTTATCGAAGATTACACGCACTCCAAGAAACTGGGGATGTGATTTAAGTAGAGGCGAGGCGGGCTAATTTTAGCCTGCCTTGTCACAAGGGTTTTAACTACTTTTAACAAGGCCCCTCTGAACCGTCTGGCATAGTCGCGCCGCAAAAGGTCGCCCCCTCTAATCTAGCATTATTTAGGTTGGCATTATTCAAATTAGCCTGATCTAAATTAGCACCTTCCAGAAAGGCGCGATACATATCTGACCAGGATAAGTCACTATTAGAAAGGTTAGCTTGTCTCAGGGTGGTGCTGTGTAACTTGGTATCTCGCAGGTCTGCACCTGCTAAATTCGCCCCAATTAGGTTGGCTGAACTTAGATCCGCACCTCTCAATTTTGCCCCCCGCAGGTCACTATTTTGCAAATTAGCACCTATGAGAGCCGCGCCGTCTAATTCGGCTTCCTGTAGGTTGGCTTCGCTGAGGTTGCACTGCTGACACTGTTTGGTATTTAGCAATTGTTGGATGTCTCGGGGTCGGGCGGCGATCGCCTCAATTCCTAACCCTATTACAGCCATAAGACCGGGAACAACAACTATTAATTTCATCGAAAACCTGATTAATACTAGCCCGACTTTGACATCATACTATATTATATGGGGGCTAAGTCAGCGAAAATCTCTTAGCCCCTTTTATTGATTTCAATAGGCTACAGTCATGTTAACATATTTACTAACTACGGTAATCACCTCCTGATAATTTTTGAATAGACGGTAGGTTGATAGGGTATTATTTACGAACATCGGTAGGGCTGGAGTTGGCATTAATGTGGTGATAAATGTATTCACAATGCACCACACAATCACCAAGGTAATGCAGGCGATCGCTGCAATTGTTACTAGGTCACTACTTTTTAGTCGCAGAAAACCTATGTACGTCGCCTGTCCAGGCAGCGTCATTAAAGACAGGGGTATTTTAGGTGTCATCACTAACCGCTCAGAATCTAGGGTGGGTATAACAAACCAGGTCTATACCAACCTAAGGAAACTGAATTGCCAAGCTATCTAATTGTCTTAGAAAGTGTGCGCCTCAGCCTCCTCTCAATGCCTACGGAGTTAGCTGACGGGCTAGGGCTGAGAGTTGCCCTTCTCTTAATCTCTGTCGGTTGTTGACAGAAACAGCTTGCGAGATTAGCCCCAAAAATTTGGTTCCTCCGCTCCGACCACATCACCGCGTCTGCACCTGCTCGAAAAGTACATAACGGCAATGTTTTACTTTCGCCGGATTAGGCTGACTGTTTGTTTTCTATATAATCCTATTCTAAATTAGAAAATATCAAATCGTCAAGAAATTGTGAAATTTTTTTTTGACAGGGTAACAACGGACTATATTCTCAGGGGGAAGGGTAGCTATAACCCGGAGGCGATCGCCGATCGCCCTAGATTGAGAACACCCTAACAGGGGGATTGTGGGGGAGGATGTCAATTGGAAAATTTCCCCTTTAGTGCTAAAGTTAACTGTTGACCACTACTGACAAGAACCATGTCTGCGCCCCCTAGCGCCCCAACCGTAACAACATTTCCCCTCGCCGCCGTGGTGGGACAAGAAGCGATTAAATTTGCCCTGCTGCTGGCTGCAGTTGATCCTGGCTTAGGAGGTGTGGTAATTGCTGGACGGCGGGGAACCGCTAAATCAGTGATGGCCAGGGCTCTCCATGCCTTATTACCGCCCCTAGAAGTAGTTAAAAATGCGATCGCCAACATTGCCCCCAACTGGGAAGCCGGAGAACCCACCCCAGAAACCGAAATAATCCCCGCCCCCTTTGTACAAGTTCCCCTAGGGGTAACAGAAGATAGGCTGATAGGTTCAGTAGACGTAGAAAAATCCGTTAAACAGGGCGACACCGTATTTCAACCGGGCTTATTAGCCACAGCCAACCGAGGAGTCCTCTACATTGACGAAATCAACCTCCTCGATGACAATATAGCCAACCTGCTGCTAACAGTTTTAACGGAAGGGCGCAACGTCATTGAAAGGGAAGGCATCAGCTTTGAACACCCCTGCCAACCCCTATTTATAGCGACCTATAACCCCGAAGAAGGTCCCCTGCGAACCCATTTACTCGATCGCATTGCCATAGCCCTATCTGCTGATGGAGTCCTGAGTTTAGATCAACGGGTGCAAGCAGTAGACCAAGCCCTCGATTATTCCCAGTCTCCCGAGGCATTTCTCCAGCAATATACAGAAGACTTAGATAACCTGAAAACCCAAATTCTCCTAGCCAGAGAATGGCTAAAAGATGTCACCATCACCTCAGAGCAAATTCTGTACCTGGTAGAAGAAGCCATCAGAGGCGTAGTTTCTGGACACCGAGCGGAACTATTTGCGGTGCGAGTAGCTAAGGCTTCGGCAGCTTTAGATGGTAGAAATAGCGTTAATGCTGACGACTTGCGGCGGGCGGTAGAATTAGTGATTGTACCCAGGGCGACAGTAATTCAGACCCCCCCAGAAGAACAACAACAACAGCCACCACCCCCACCACCGCCCCAAGGTGAAGAGGAACCCGAACCCGAAGACGAAGACGAAGACGAAGACGAAGAACCCGAAACCGAACCCCCAGAAGAGGAACAAAATAGCATCCCAGAAGAGTTTGTGTTTGACCCGGAAGGGGTGGTGCTAGATCCAACGGTGCTGTATTTTTCCCAAATGGCGAACCGACAGGGTAAAACTGGCAGCCGCAGTATGATTTTTTCAGAGGATCGCGGTCGGTATGTTAAACCAATGTTACCCAAGGGTAAAGTACAACGCATTGCGGTAGATGCTACCCTACGGGCGGCAGCACCCTATCAGCGATCGCGACGGTTACGATATCCTGAACGTCGGGTAGTTGTAGAATCGGGAGATATTAGATCTAAGCGCCTAGCGAGAAAGTCCGGGGCTTTGGTGGTGTTTGTGGTGGATGCTTCCGGGTCCATGGCCCTGAACCGGATGCAGTCGGCCAAAGGGGCGGTAATGCAACTGTTAACTGAGGCTTACCAAAGCCGCGATCAGGTGTCCTTAATTCCTTTCCGAGGGGAACAGGCGGAAGTTTTGTTACCGCCTACTCGGTCAATTGCGGCCGCCAAACGACGCTTAGAAAGGATGCCCTGTGGGGGTGGATCTCCCCTGGCTCACGGACTCACCCAAGCCGTGCGGGTGGGGATGAATGCTAAACAGTCTGGAGATATCGGACAGGTGGTAATTGTGGCAATTACCGACGGCCGAGGTAATATTCCCTTAGCCCGATCGCTCGGTGAACCTATCCTAGAAGGTGAAAAACCCGATATTAAAGGGGAATTGCTGGAAATTGCTGCCAAAATTCGTGGTTTGGGTATTCAATTGTTAGTAATTGATACCGAAAATAAATTTGTCTCGACAGGTTTTGCCAAAGAATTGGCGAAAACGGCAGGAGGTAAGTATTATCATTTACCCAAAGCCACAGATCAAGCGATCGCAGCTATGACCCAAAACGCCATTCGCGATGCGATCGGTTAAAGTATAGATAACCAATAGTTTTTCCATGGAACCTGTTATTTCCCATTCTGGGGAAAACCATCCCCAGGCAGGTTTCGCCTCCCACAAGCGAGTTTTTCCAGGCTCCCAGAAATATTCCGTCAATTGGTAATCTGTCCCCCTGGTCAAAATTTGCCTATAATACCGGAAAACAGTTAGTCAAAACCCTAGACTAATATTGTGCTTCCCAATGCTCAGGATTAACCAATCGTGTTTGTGAGTTATTTATGAGTATGTTTAATGCTACTGCAATTCTCATTGATGCCTTCGTCCAACGCCTACAAGCTGGCTACCGCCGTACCTATGGGGGATTTAAACCAGACTACCCCGAAATTATTGCTTGGGCGGGTACAATGGCTTTGGAAAATATCGCCAACTGTGACGCTTTATACCACAATGTCGAACATACTATGCTCGTCACCCTAGTAGGACAGGAAATTCTGCGCGGGAAGCATATTCGAGAGGGAGGAGTCACCCCAGAAGACTGGTTACACTTTACCATTTCTCTCCTATGTCATGATATCGGCTATGTGAAAGGAGTATGTCGGCGAGACCAAGACGCTAATGGTTTATATGCCACAGGAATTGATGATGGTATGGTTTCCATAAGTTCAGGCGCGACCTCCGCCAGTCTCACCCCCTACCATGTCGATCGCGGTAAATTAGTCATAGATGAACGCTTTGGTGGTCATAAACTAATTGATGCCGAACAAATTAAACGCAACATTGAACTAACCCGGTTTCCCGTCCCGGCTGATGAAACTTACCAAGACCGCCATAATTACTCAGGACTGGCGCGCGCGGCTGATTTAATCGGTCAACTCAGTGACCCTCGCTACCTCAGAAAGATTAGTTCCCTATTCTACGAATTTGAAGAAGTCGGTACTAATAAAGTCCTAGGCTACAAAACCCCCGGCGACCTCCGTAATAATTACGCTAAATTCTACTGGAATGGCGTATTTCCCTATATTCCCGCCGCCTTGCGATACCTACAACTGACCCAGGAAGGTAAACAAGTTGTGGCTAACCTATACGCTAACGTTTTCCAGGTAGAAAATGAACGGCGTATCCTCAGCGAAAGCGAGAAATATCTGCCCGAAAATTCATCCATTGGTGAAGAAAATGGCTACAAGGGCGACAAAAACGGTAGTTCAGACCTGCCCAAATTTAGCGAAATGTCTAATTTGAATCTGTGATCGTGAATCACCAAACTCCAACGCCGGAAATTTCCCAAAAACTTGCACAATTGAGGCTAACTGTCCAACGGGCTAGTTATGCCTATTATGTTTTGGATGATCCTATTATGGAGGATGGGGTTTACGATCGCCTTTATCGGGAACTGCAAGAACTCGAAAACCAATACCCAGAACTAATTTCTCCCGATAGTCCTACCCAGAGAGTCGGAGAAAAACCCGCTGCTCAGTTTCAGTCCGTAACCCATAATATTCCCTTATACAGCCTGGAAAATGCCTTTAATATGGCAGAACTCCAGGCTTGGGATGAAAAATGGCGACGCTTTCTGGGTGACTCACTACCCCAAGATCCTAAATACATTTGTGAACTCAAAATCGATGGTTCAGCGATCGCCCTCACCTATCATAATGGCATATTAGTTAGGGGTGTGACTCGTGGGGATGGAGTCACCGGGGAAGATATCACCCAAAATGTTAAAACTATCCGCTCTATTCCCCTAAAATTACATCTGGATAACCCGCCGCCTGTCGTGGAAGTTCGGGGGGAGGCTTTCTTATCTAACCATATTTTTGTCCAAATTAACCAGGAGCGACAACAGACCGGAGAGCCACTATTTGCTAACCCTCGTAATGCCGCCGCCGGAACCCTGCGACAACTTGACCCCCGCATTGTCGCTGACCGACGCTTGGATTTTTTCGCCTATACCCTACACCTAGACTCCCCAAATTTACATGATCATTGGGATTGTCTGGAGTTGCTCCAAAAAATGGGCTTTAAAGTCAATCCTAATCGCCAACTGTGTCAATCTTTGCTGGAAGTTCAGCAGTATCTTGAGACTTGGGAAACTCAGCGCCGAGAATTACCCTATATGACTGATGGGGTGGTGGTTAAGCTAAATTCCCTCAGTCTCCAAAAACAGTTGGGAGAAACGAGAAAATTTCCCCGCTGGGCGATCGCTCTTAAATATCCGGCCGAAGAATTGCCCACTAAGATTATATCAGTCACTTTCCAGGTGGGACGTACCGGAGCCTTGACTCCGGTGGCTGAACTTGAACCCGTACAGTTAGCCGGAACAACTGTTAAACGCGCTACACTTCATAATCAAGATCGCCTGACTGAATTAGACCTGCATATTGGCGATACGGTAATTGTCCGCAAGGCTGGGGAAATTATCCCGGAAGTGGTGCGAGTATTGCCAGATTTGCGACCAACTGGCGCTAAACTGGTGACTATGTCGACTCATTGTCCTGAGTGCGGCGAAACTGTGATCAAAACACCAGCCGAAGCAGTCACCCGCTGTATTAATTCTTCTTGTCCGGCTATTGTGCGGGGTTCTATTATTCACTGGTGTCAAAGACCAGCTTTGGATATTAATGGTATTGGGGAGAAATTGGTTCAGCAGTTGGTTGATGCTCAGTTAGTGCGATCGGTCGCTGACCTTTATGATCTTAATATGGATCAGTTGCTTGAGTTAGACCGCATGGGTGAAAAGTCCGCCCAGAAAATTCTGGCGGCGATCGCTACTTCTAAACAACAACCCTGGCATCGAGTATTATATGGTCTAGGTATTCGTCATGTCGGAAAAGCTAATGCTGACTTACTCGCTCAAAACTTCCCTAGTTGTCAGAGTTTGGCGGCGGCTTCTTCTGCACAAATTGAAGGCGTTTATGGTATCGGCGCGGAAATTGCTACCTCTGTTTATCAGTGGTTCCAAAATCCTGCTAATATCAGTTTATGCGATCGGCTTCAACAAGCCGGTCTACAGCTTACCAGTGTGCCGTCAACTGCACCCAAATCTACTCACCAAGCGCAACCTTTCGCCGGTAAAACCTTTGTACTTACCGGAACATTACCGACTCTCAGCCGAGATCAAGCTAAATCTATGATTGAGAATGCCGGGGGTAAAGTCACTAATTCCGTTACCAAAAAAGTCGATTATTTACTACTAGGAGAAAAGCCAGGCTCGAAACTAAAAAAAGCCCAAGATTTGGCTATAGCCAATTTATCAGAATCAGATTTTTTGGCAATGATAAAATCTGCTAATTTTTAATGATAATTAAACCCCGAAGCAATCCACAGATAAGCCTTTGGCTTGATGAGCCAATATAATCTACCTGGTTAATTTGGGGTTATATAAACTAAATGTCCGGCATTTTTCACCCTCTTTATCTATGCTAAAAACCAATCAGATTATTTCCCTGCTGCTCATCTTTATTCCCATTTCCATAGTGGGGGAATATTTGCACTGGGGAGCCACTATAATCTTTATAACCGCCGCCCTAGCCATTATTCCCCTAGCTGCTTGGATGGGGACAGCTACCGAAGAGATAGCAGTAGTTCTCGGCCCTAATTTAGGAGGGTTAATGAATGCTACATTTGGCAATGCTACTGAATTAATTATCGGTTTTGTGGCTCTCAAAGCCGGATTAGTAGAGGTGGTCAAAGCCAGTATTACCGGGTCAATTATTGGTAACTTATTACTGGTGATGGGTTTAGCCATGTTTCTGGGAGGATTAAAGTTCAAAGAACAAGAATTTCCCCCAGTCGTGGCTCGTCTGAATGCCTCAGCCATGACCTTAGCAGTAATTGCTATATTAGTTCCTACCGCCGTAGATGTCACATCCATCGGCATAGAAGAAAGCACGATGCAAACTCTGTCCGGTGCGGTGGCGCTAGTGTTGATTATAGTTTATATTCTCACCCTACTATTTGCCATGAAAACCCACTCCTATTTATATGATGTGGGATTAGCAGAAAACGAAGTTGAGGGAGCATCAGGGGAAGAAATATCAGGGGAATCTCACCATAAAATCAATCTAAAATTATGGATTGTGGTGCTTTTAGTGGCTACAATTATGGTGGCGGTTGAGTCGGAGCTGTTGGTAGGTACTCTGGAAGAGGCCACCGAGAGTCTGGGTTTGACCCCCCTATTTACCGGGGTGATCCTAGTTCCAATTATTGGAAATGCAGCCGAACACGCCACTGCTGTGACTGTTGCTATGAAGAATAAAATGGCTCTGTCGGTGTCGGTGGCTGTCGGTTCGAGTTTACAGATTGCTTTATTTGTAGCACCAGTGTTGGTTCTGGCGGGGTTGGTCTTGAATCAGCCCATGGATTTGGACTTTAACCCGTTTGAATTGATAGCTGTGGCTGTATCGGTGGCGATCGCTAATTCCGTAAGTTCTGACGGCCGTTCAGACTGGCTAGAAGGGGTTTTGCTCCTGGCTGCGTATATGGTTTTAGGAATAGCCTTTTTCTTCCATC
Organism: Limnospira sp. PMC 289.06; assembly: GCF_032350395.1. Lineage (NCBI taxonomy): Bacteria > Bacillati > Cyanobacteriota > Cyanophyceae > Oscillatoriales > Sirenicapillariaceae > Limnospira > Limnospira sp. PMC 289.06. The sequence goes on along the minus strand of NZ_JARPLC010000123.1, from coordinate 132 downwards.
CCATTATGGAAACATCAATGTAACCCGGTTTCTACGTTGACTCCCAACCAGCAAGCCACATTATTGGTAGCTTGTTATTGACTACTCCCCGCGCTAAAGCGACGGGGATTCCCCGGAGGGATTACAGCACTT
>NZ_JARPLC010000122.1:0-14336 GCF_032350395.1 Limnospira sp. PMC 289.06 | reverse complement strand
ATGTCCGGTGCTTCAATCACCGAATCGGGTTCCGCCCTAGGTTACTCCATGTCCGGTGTGGGAATGTCCGGTGTCGGTATGGGTTACTCCATGTCCGGTGCTTCAATCACCGAATCGGGTTCCGCCCTAGGTTACTCCATGTCCGGGGTGGGAATGTCCGGTGTCGGTATGGCGGAACGGATGTCTGGTATTGGTTTTACCATGTCCGGTGCCGCCCTAGGCTACTCGATGTCCGGTATTGGGATGTCTGGTATTGGGATGGCTGCATCAATGCCTCCCATTCGTCCCCGTAAATTCTGGTTGGTGGCTGATGCTGAGTTAATCATTTATGGTGCTACTGAGCCTGATGCTAAGGTTAGTATTGGCGGACGACCGATTAAACTCAATCCTGATGGTACTTTCCGATTCCAAATGTATTTCCCTGATGGTCAATTTGACTATCCGATTATGGCGGTTGCTGCTGATGGTGAGCAAACCCGTTCGATTCACATGAAGTTTAATCGTGAAACTCCTGAACGTCACACTAATACCCGCGAGGAAGCGGTTTTAGAGTGGGTGGGCTAGGATATTCACTGATATAACCGATAATGAGAGTTTGATCTTAGCAATTGCGAATTAAGAATATGAGCCGGCGTTTTCCAGATGCGAAACCTCCCGGCTCAATTTTTGTCTGTGCGATCGCTCTTAGTATGGCAGCTAGCAAAGACCAGGTATGCCTAGACCGTTGAAGATGATAACCTGTAATTAGGGGTAAATAATACAAAAAACTATGGTGAGCGAGAAATTACAACAACTTCAATCCCTATTTACTGGAATGGAGCAGGCTTTAATTGCCTATTCGGGAGGGATAGATAGTACCTTGGTGGCGAAAATTGCCTATGATATTTTGGGCGATCGCGCTTTGGCTGTCACGGCTGTTTCCCCTTCCCTGTTACCAGAAGATTTGGAAGATGCTCGCATTCAGGCGGCGATGATTGGCATATCTCATGAGGAAATCTACACTCAGGAAATGGCTAATCCTAATTACACCGATAACCCGGTTAACCGTTGTTATTTCTGCAAAAGTGAACTGCATGACCAGCTTAAACCCTTGGCTAGACAACGGGGTTATTTATATATCGTTGATGGTGTGAATGCTGATGATTTGCGGGACTATCGTCCGGGGGTGAAAGCAGCTAAGGAAAGGGGGGTGCGATCGCCTTTAGCGGAGGTGGGAGTTACTAAAGCTGAGGTGCGGGAAATCTCTAAATACCTGGGGTTAAGTTGCTGGGATAAGCCTTCTCAACCTTGTTTAAGTTCCCGTTTTCCCTATGGAGAAGAAATCACTATCGCTAAATTGCAGAGGGTCGGACGTGCTGAGGTTTATTTGCGCCGCCTGGGTTGGCAAAATCTGCGGGTGCGCTCTGAGGGAGACACAGCTAGGATTGAACTGCCACCAGCACAAATTAAGGACTTTATCATTAAAAATGATTTGCCAGTTTTGGTGCAAACTTTTCAGGCATTGGGTTTTCTGTATGTTACCTTAGACCTAGAGGGATATCGTAGTGGTAAATTAAACCAAGTATTACAACCGGAACTTCTGGCTAACTACGGCTAAATTATACTGGCTAGGTGATGAAGTTGCCAACCGACTACTAGCCCCAGCATTGACACGAGACACAGGACTAAAAATGCCTGCCAGTTTTTGGTGCTGTGGGTTTGTAGTTCCATACGGGTGAGGATAGTGGCGGATAAAGCCATCAGAATGGTGGTAAAAACTTCCATATGGGTGGCTAGGACTACCAATAAGAAAGCACCAAACACTACAGATAAAAAAGCGCCAAGATTAGACTGAAACCAGCGATTGAGAGGACGGCTTAAATTCTCTAATGGAACTGTCAAAAATAGGGCGATTAAGATGATGATTAATTTAATAATTACCCACAAGTGCCACTCTATTTTTAGGTTAAATAAACCCCACCCAAACACCATATAGGTGAGCATCAACAAGAAAATTGAAACCCAAAGCATAGGGGCTATTTGATGGGATGTCATGGGTAGGATATCTATTATAAATTGGTGGAAATTGCTTGTAGGGGACAGGTGGGAATACACTGTTCACAGACAATACAACGCGATCGCGTAAATGTTAGATAAAAGGTTTCGGGATTGAGAGTGAGTGCTTCTGTGGGACATACACCTGTACATAGTCCACAGTCTACGCAGCTTTGTTCATCAATGATAATTTCTCGACTGGCCAGGGAAACTGTGACGTTTTGAGATTGCATCCAATCGATCGCCGCCTCGAGTTGGTCTATATCTCCGGATAACTCTACTACCAGTTTTCCTACCTGATTAGGGGCCACTTGCGCTCTAATAATATTAGCAGCTACATTAAAATCTTTGGCCAGTCGGTAGGTAATTGGCATCTGCACTGAACGTTTGGGAAAAGTCAAAGTGACTCGTTTTTTCATGCTGCCCGCCAGTATACAGCAGTTCCATCATACCATGCGATCGCCAATGGTGGCTGGTTTGGTGGGGCGATCGCTTTCTATTTTCCCCGCACTCGTCGAATTCGCTACACTGTACCCTAATCGATTATCTCTGTGACTAGCTGCATTAAATGAGTACAAATCCATCTGATTCTAGTTTAACTACTTCTTCATTCACCACTCGTTTGAGAAACTTTCTGATTGCTATAGTGGCAATTGTTCTCAGTGTCTTGGTGTTTTGGGGTTTCCGAACTAATGCTACATCTATATCTTTAACGGAACTGGCGACGGAATCAACCCCTCTTGAGGTGGCTTTGAGTAATGGTAAACCCACTTTGATGGAGTTTTATGCTAATTGGTGTACAACCTGTCAGGCTATGGCTGAAGATATGGCAGATCTGCGCGACAGTTATGGCGATCGCATTAATTTTGTGATGCTTAATGTTGATAATACTAAATGGCTGCCAGAAATTCTCAAGTATCGAGTTGATGGGATTCCCCATTTTGTCTTTCTCAATGATCAAGCTGAGGTTATGGGGGAGGCGATCGGAGAAATTCCCCGACCTAACCTAGGGTCTCGTTTAGATGCTTTGATCGCTGGTAACTTGATGCCAACTGTCGAAACTATGGGTCAGGTTTCCACTTTTAAAGCCCCTGTTACTCCCTCTGGGGATGCTAACACCGATCCTCGCGCACACGGTAGCCAAGTCAAACTCTAAAGCCTTCGGGCGGGCTAAATCGCCCGCCTATTTTTGGCTGGTCTCCCCTTTGATTAACTGTTTTTTACAAAAATTATCAAAACTTAAAAAAACTGTGATTGTTATTCACTCAACTTTGAGGGGATATTGTTTGAGTAATTGTACGGATTTTAGGGAGTTGCTTAGAGAAGGCGATCGCTAGATTTGAGTCAGGTAGATGAAACCCAAAAAAACTGCACAACTTATACATTATAACATGATTTGGGGATTATGGTTAATTATCCGTTGATTGCAAATAAATATTGCAAATAGTGTGCAAATCCTGAAATTCCATGTAATATAGTAAACATATAGGGCAACAAAAAAGTGAGGTTTTATCATGAATATGATGTCTAAACTATCGAATATGATGGCTTACCTGACCGAAGCAGTCATTAGGATTTTTAGCCCCAGTGACGATGCTTATCCAGAAGTAGGTCCTAGCCCCTTTGAAGGAACTCCCTGTAAAAAGCCTTCCCCAGTCCTGAAGTAAACGGTAAGGGGTAGAGTGGGCGTGATACAGAAGGTCTTAGCGGGTTGGTTTAAAGTTCGAGCATGGGATTGTCCTCCAATCAGAACCTATAGCAGTTAGTGCTAGTATTTTCACCTGGGCTAACGGATGCGAGATGCAATGCCATGTCCGGCGGTGTCTATACTAGCTCTGGGGCTGGCTATGGTTTGGTTGGAGGCTTTTGGTGTTGGGTAGGATTAAGAAAGTTGATGGAGAAAGAAGGCGATCGCCGCACTACCGAGGGGAACGGTTAAATTATCAATACCCAATTTAGATACCATTTCTAAGAGGGTGGCAGCTATGGCTACGGCTAGGGAGATACTCCAAATTTGCCAGGTGTTACCATAGACTGGGAGTAAAATTAAGGCAGATACTACAAAACTGGTTAAAGTCATGGTGAGGGAACCTTCCCAACTTTTTTGACTTCCCCAGACCTGATATTTATGGGAACCAAATTTCTGGCCGATGGTGGCGGCGAGACCATCTCCCCAGGTCATGACTAAAATTCCTAGGGCGGCGTAGTGGGGTTCTTGGCGCGGCCAAAAACAGGCGATCAGAATACCAATGCTGATGGCGTAGAAAAATGTCCCTAAACTTTGGCGGCCGACACTATTAACACTGGGGAGAATGGGGACTTTTAGGGAAATTAAGGCGATCGCCGCCGATAATCCCCCGGCTGCTATACCGATGGAGGCGGGGATGTGCAGCCACCAAGCTAATAAAATCACGTTTCCGGTGCCAATATGCACGACCTTTCGGGATATTTCGGGGTCTACGGAAAATAGGCGGTTGAGTCCTTCAGCAATAATCAGGACTAAGGCTAACCATAGACCCACCAGTGAGATATGAAGCCAAATGTTGGGATTTGCAGTTAAATCGGAAAGCATAAATCAACAGTAGTGTATAAAATAGGAAACCATATTCAGAATATATTTGGCTATGTTTCAAGCTCCAAGTCTGTCAATTGTCAAGATAGACTAATGCTGAGATTATTGAACTGTCTGGGATATGTCCATGTCTGAAGCCGATCTCCCCCTGAATCAGTCCCCCGATGAAGCAGCCATCCCAGAGTATGAAGCTGGTGTGGCGCAGCCGCTGACCCACATTTCCCACACAGGGGATGATGATTGGGAAACGGTGAATTTTCCTGATGCGATCGCCATTGATCAAATTCCGCTGGTTAAACAATCTCCAGAAAATGCCTCTGTTAGGACGGAAGGATTACCGCCCCAGGTGGCTACTGGGCCGATGAATGAGGTTGAGGGTAGTCGCGAAACTCCTCTGATTAAAGCACTTCACGCTTGTAACCGGGATTTAATCGATCGCATTGCTGAACTGTCCGAACAACTCGAAGATTGTCATCAACAGTTAAGAGAACAGAAAACTAATTATCATCAACAATTGCAGGAACTCGATTTTACCCGCGCACAGGTGAATCGTCTTTTCCAAAAGCTAGATGTTGCTAACCGGGTGATTCGACAACAGCAGGTTTTGGTCGAAAACCTGACTCAACAGTGGGATACGAGTCAAACTCGCATGGCTAAGATGGAAAGAGAATGTGCCATGACTCGTCAAAGTTACAATGAACAGTCCCATGAGTTAGTCCAGGCTCAAAATACCTGCCGTGAGTTGCGATCGCGTTTACAACGCCAACAACGCTACACTCTTCAGTTTAAGGCGGCTTTGGAGCGTTCCTTAGAAGTCCGCGAATCTGGTATGAGTCCAAATCCTGAATTAATGGTTGACTCCCCCTCCCTAGAGATGGATGGCGCGGATAATGAGTTATTATCGCCATCCTTTGTGATTCATGGCCAGATGAATTTATCTAAGGCTTCACCTGTTCAGCCTTGGTCTGCTCAATTGCAAGATTCATCAGTAGAGCAGTCAGTAGAGCAGTCAGAAGAGGGGTTAGACGAATTAACAGCACCCGCAGAAGGTGATTATAACCCCACCCCAGTTATGCCACCTTTACTATCCACTAAGGAGGGTTTAGGATCTCAGGGAGAATCGCCCAAGTCGGCTGTTTCTGATTCGGAGGCGATCGCACCCCCACCGCCCTTTGAGATATCTATTGATTCCATTGTTCCGGCGGGTGAACCTGTCCTGGATGAGTGGCCGAAACCTCGATTGGTAGAAGAGGAACTACAGCGTATCCGTTTGGAATATGCCGCACCGGAGCCAGTAGAGGAATCAGTGGCTAATCCTAAACTAGCCGGGGTGGGGTCTCGACAAAAAGGGGATAATTGGCCAGCACCTTTAGTCTATCCCCAACATCGCCGGAAGTTGCAGTCTTGGTCTGCTATTCAATTACCGACTTTCCCAAATCAGAAGGTTGAGGAAGCCGTGGAATTTTGAGTTATCGGGTCCGGTGCTGTAGCTGCTTCCAGGGTTGCTATGTGTGATATACTGACTGCCATTTGCTATTGATAAATAGTCAAATTGTCCAACGGTGGTGAGGAGAAATTTCATGCAAAAGTGGCAATTGTTGACCATAACTGGTTTGGCGATGGTCGGGAGTATTATGTGGGTGGGGTCGGCTTCTGCTCATCATCATTATATTGATGAGTGCAATACATTTGCAGACCATAGACCTCATCCACAACCTAGACATCATCAGCCAACTAGACGCCATGACCCCCACCCACACCATGATCCTCACCCGGTACAATACCATCAACCTCGCCGCCATCGACCGGCTAATGAGTATCCTTATACTCTGCGACCTGTGATTAACTACCAGGATTTTTATAGAAATCCCGATCTGAATCCACCGATTATAGAACCGCCTCCTATAATGGATATGCAATCAATGATCGATGTTAATTCGGAACGGGCATTTATAGTTTTAATTGTGTTAATTTTGTGGGGAATTTGGGGGCCGGCTTTTAAACCCAAGAAAGACAGTAAATAATCAACAATTAAGATATAGGGGGGATTAATTGGAATTTGACCAACTATTTGCCACTATTGAACAGTTAGTGATGTGTCACTCTCCTAGTGGCGATGAGTCGGAAATAGATAGCTTTCTCCTCGATCGCTTTTCGGATTTGGGGGTGAAGGTGTGGAAAGACCAGGCGGAAAACGTGATCGCTGAAATACCTGGTCAAAATCCTGATGTGGCGATCGCTATTACCGGACATAAAGACGAAATAGGCGCTATTGTTAATAATATTGAGCCTAACGGACGGGTCATGATTCGGAAATTAGGGGGATCTTTTCCTTGGGTTTATGGTGAGGGAGTGGTAGACCTACGAGGAGATCATCAGACAATTTCAGGAATTCTTAGCTTTGGTTCCCGCCATATTTCCCATGAGTCCCCCCAAAAGTCTTGGCAGACTGATAAGGTATTAACTTGGGAGGATGTTTGGGTAGAAACTCTGCGATCGCCAGAGGATTTAGAAGCAGCCGGGGTGCGTCCGGGGACTCGTGTAGTAGTCGGAAAACATCGGAAAAAACCTTTTCGTATGGGGGACTATATCGCTAGTTATACCCTCGATAATAAAGCCTCTGTCGCGATTTTATTGGAGTTGGCTAAACAGATTAAAAATCCTCCGGTAACGGTCTATTTGGTGGCATCGGCTAAGGAAGAAGTAGGGGCGATCGGTGCATTATATTTTACGAATCGCACCCGTCTTGATGCTTTAATTGCTTTAGAAATTTGTCCCCTAGCGCCAGAATATCCTATAGAATCTGGTGAGAAACCAGTGTTATTATCTCAAGATGGTTATGGCATTTATGATGAGGGCTTAAATGCTGAATTAAGGAAAGCATCTCAGCGAGTAAATGTATCGATTCAATCGGCAATTATTCGGGGGTTTGGTAGTGATGCTTCTATTGCTATGAAGTTTGGGCATATTTCTAGGGCGGCTTGTTTAAGTTTTCCTACTCAAAATACCCATGGGTTTGAGATTGCTCATTTGGGGGCAATTTCTCATTGCATTAGCATTTTGTTGAGTTATTGTCAAGGGTTATAATTTCCAGGATTTACAGCGATTTATGGGATTTACAGCGATTTACAGTGATTTATGGGATTAAACTAAAATCAGATTCAGTCATGGAATTAGTGACAGATTGAGTATAATTCACAGTAATATGAAAGCCCAAAGTTATACCCAGAGACAAAACTAGATAACCTATCAAAAATAAAATTGCTACTTGATCAGCCGACTGTGAAGATTTGTTAAGCATAAATTTAAGTTGATCGGAGGGTTTCTATTTACAGGATATCTAGTTACAGTGACAATGAATTCACCTGATGGGGTGATTTTTATGGTCATAGTTGCCATGATGGATTTTTGCTATGATAGGTCTAATGATGTCCGATTCGTTAGGAGGGCTGCATATTTGAAAAATAGGCAGATTTTCAGGATGAAGTTGCTTACTCTCACTTCTGCAATTATCCTGTTGACCCCTGGGTTGTCTAGTAGGGTTGTGGACGCTAGACCGACTCTTCCTGATGCTAATTGTCGGTGTGATGTGAACGATCGCTTTGATCCTCAAGCTAAAATGCCGCAGGGAATTCACCAGGGTAAGTGTATCAACTCCTGTCATCAGCGATCGCTACGACGTTTATCTGCTGCTGAGGCGGCTGAATATGGTATCGAACCCCAGGCGATCGCTGTAGCTAATGTCAGTCACCAAAATCAGTTTTGGGTCGCTCAAATTCTCCCCAACTCCGTAGCAGAAGTTATCTATCAACTGGAAAATTTCCCATCTCCTATTCCCGCCGCCCATACCCAACTAAGATTTCGTTTTTCTCCCGGTTCCGAGGTTCTGTTAATTCCCCAAATTCCCGGTTCTCATCAGTCCCCCGTGAAGCTACAAGACCTGATTTTTTCAGTGGAAGCTGTCGCCGTGGTGGGGGGTAACTTCGATTTGGTGGCGGGTTTCTTTGATAATTTTGCGATCGCCTATCGTTTGGTTTCCTTGGAGTCGAGAGTTCAACGGATGATTATTGAAGATGGTCATCAAGTTCAACAAATTCAATTAAATTTAACCCCAGCCCAAAAAAATCAGTTACTTTTAAACGCTATAACCAAAAGCCAGCAAGCTGGGTTAACTCAAATGTATAATACCCTGAATAGAAATTGTACTACCGAAGTCTTTAGAATCATTGACCAAACCATTGGCTATCATAGCGCTCCTAATTCAGGATCACAGGAAATTTTTATTAATGCACCTACGGGAGAACAGATATCTATGTTATTTGCCAATGGTATATTAAATCAACAGGCGATTAATCAGTTTTTGGCTGATAGTTTAGATGCCACTCAGTTACAATTTTTGCAGGAACATATCCCCACCATTTCCCCCACGGCTTTGCAACGTCGAGGGATTAAAGGAATGGAGCTACCTGATTTGAATTATGAGTTACAAAACACAGGTGGCGGCGGGATGATTTGGTAGTCTTAGCAGTCATTAACTACCCAGTTTTTGTGGGGTAAATTATCATGATCAAAAAACAGCTATTTCTGTATTCAACAATGGTGGCAACTTTAGTTATAGCCCCCGGAATTAATCAACCATCTTCAGCCAATTTACCCCTGATAACTTCTCCAGAGTTTGAATCCCTATGTAGGTCGGGAAATAGAGAATGTGCAATGATTGGGAAAGCCTCTCACCTCACCACCCAGTTAATCTACGAGTTATTTGATGCTGAGAAAAATGGAAATCCCACCGAAATGCAGCAGGCGATCGCCAATATTGCCACACTATATCAAACTGAATCTGATGCTATAAAAGTAGTCAATACCAGATTAAACTTATCGGATTTTTTTATACTCGAAAAAGACCAGGTTCTAGGTGGCTATGCTGTTTTTTTAAGCCGGGGAGAAATTATAGCTGGTGGTATAGAAAAAGTATCATTTGTAATTGGCTTTAAAGGTCTTTATCCTAGCTTAGAAGACCCCAACGATATCGCTGTTGCTCTCTCCGCTTTACCGGAACATCTTTATCATGATGCTGGTGCGTTAATTCATAAAGGGTTCCGTGATTATTCCGGTTCTGTGTTTAATCATCAAATTTCCCAAGATATGATTAACTCGATTCGAGAGCTTCAAAATGACCCGAAAACTCATGTGGAAATTGTCGTCACCGGACACAGTTTAGGTGGGTCGGCTATTCTGTATGCGGGGATGTTAGTTGATGCGGGGATTAATCCTGAAAATTTAAAAGTTATAGTTTTTGGATCCGGACCTGTAGCACAAGCTAGTTTTATTAGTCAATATCCCGATTTGATTCCTAATATTATCCGCATTGAAACTCCGGGGGATATGCTACTTTATGATGATGATTCTCCCATGAAACCTATCTATCAAAGTTTAGGTTATGTTCCCTTTGGAAGATTAATTAAAGCTACAGGAAGCGATCGCCTTAATCAACTTAACCAACAGCTTGCTATTCTCCAACAACAACAGCAGATTTCTCCATCCCCAGATTTTGATACCAAACGGCTTAACTTGCTACAACAAATCCTACAGGAAAGAGTAGCGATTCATGTTTATAGTTATCGGTATTATTATCAGATTTATCGGTCTCATCAAGGCGGTGGTGGTAGCTTGTGGTAAATGCCATTAATCATCACATTTTAGTCAGTAGTAATAGTCTCTAAGTTGGCAAATATTTAAGACAAAAAAGCCAAGGCTTTATTTTTTGTTTTTGCCTTCTTTAAGGCATCTTCCATCCGTTCTAAACAGGCATTCATGTGTTCATTAGGATGCACTTGAGTAAAACCTATTCTAGCAGAACAGGTAATTACTGCATCATCTAAGTGAATGTCGCGGCTTTTAAAGGCTTGCCAAATACGTTTGAGAGCAATTTTTGCACCTTGTGGGTCGGAGAAAATGACCATCACAAACTGATTATTACCCCAGTAGGCTACCCAGTCGCATTCGCGCAGGTGATCCTGAATTTCTTGGATCAATTCCATTAACACCTGATCAGTTTTATGATATCCCTGTTGTTGCAGACACAAATCTAACCCTTCCATCCCCATTAGTGCCAAGGATACGGGTAAGCTGTTACGTTTAGCAATGCCTAAACACTGCTTAATGCGATTTTGGACCGCACGATCGTCACTTACAGAACAAAAACAATCTTTGCTGTTTAGGTGTTCAGATTCCTGTAAATCTGACTGTGTAGGAATTTGAGAGTAAGAGTTCATCTCATCTGGTGGCAAAGTTATCCACTCCTTACTCGATGCTAATATCATTTATATCATGGTTGATTAGGGCTGACTACTGCGATCGCATGACATTTACGCAACTGTCCATAACCTGGGGTCAATTTCCCCCCAGACCTCTAGGTAAAGGGCGGTTATGGATACACAGGGGAACTGGTAGCCATGTGTAAGTCGTGATAGTATCACCTGCTGTCGCCACATTTGAGAGTTTCAATCCTACAGTAAAAACATAGACAAGCGCAGACATTAGTATCTGACTAATCACTTTAGCACCAGGGATTATATCTATGTTAACCAATCATAAACTAAGCGATCGCACCTGTAAAGATAACCCTCAAGTTATACCCCCATCTGAAAAACAATTTTTAGCAGAATTATTAGATCGTCTATCTAAACAGGTCAACCATCTCGAGAGTATCTCCGAATTTAACCAAATTTAATTAGGTGAATTACCATGCAATATCCAATTTTATCTTTACCCGAATCCGGTCAAATTCGCAAAAATATCGGACAACCCACCTTATATATTTTCTCAGCTAACAAAGGAGAAAAAGTCAACTTAATTGTTTGGGCTGGAACTCTGCAAGCTGAACTTTATAGCCCTTCCGGTCGCGAATTAGCCTTTGTGTCTTCCGGTCGTTGGCAGGGAAATATGCCGGAAACTGGAATATATCGGGTTATGATTTATCCACGCATTGACTCTACCAATTGTGCTATTGAGGTTCAAATTGAACGACCATCACCAGAACCCCAAACAGAACCCCAACCAGACCCTATAAACCACAAACTATCTCAGTATCGTTCTTTACCAGATCGCCCTATTGTAATTCGTTCAGGGGAATATAATGGGTCTGTGGGGTTCACATTATCGGCTCACAGCATTCAACCCCTAACTATTCGTTGTCGCCAGGGTCAAATGATGAAAGTGACAGGGTTTGGAGTCGAATTAGCGATCGCCAGTCCTCATGGCAAGATTTTAGAGACAGGAACCCAAAACATTTCTACCCGCCTTCCCGAAAATGGAGTTTATCGGATACTGGCTATTGGTGGGGAATTACCCCTAGATACATTAGTTTCTGTGGATGTTCGCTAATCTCAACGGGAATTGTGTTAATTAAAAAAACCCGGTTTTTGGTGTAATATACCTGATTTTAGGGAAGACTATAAACCGGTAATAACTATTTAATATCAGGTTAATTTTCCGAGTTTCCATAAATAATAAATCAGCGGGCATTATCGCCCGCTTTCACTATTTAAGGAAGGTAATCTTCAATCAGGTTGGAGAGTCGCAAATAACCCCGACTCTGGTTCAGAATGTTGAGGGCGATCGCCATTAGCCAAAGCCTTCACCTCCACAGTCACATTAGTAGCAGATGGTTCATTTAATGCCTTAATACAGAGTTCCGCAATATCCTCTCGACTGACTTTCCCCTTAATAGTATCTCCCTGATCTAACATCAAAGCCTCGCCGCCAGGTTCTTCCGTCATAGCGCAGGGGCGAATAATCGCATAGGGAATATTACTCGATCGCACTACATCTTCCCCCCGCAATTTCCAGGTTAAAATACCTCCCAATTGGTCATTCATCCGCACTGCCGGAGGTTCCTCGTCTAAATTTAATCCAGGTTTTCCCGGACGAGTCACACCGGCAGAACTCACCATCACCAACCGAGGTTTAGCGGCGTTTCCGTAGGCTTTAATCGATTCAATTTCCAGTTTAAAAATACCCGGTTCAAACTTAGGGTTTAACTCCCCATCATATTCAAACTTACTCAGCATCAATTGAAAAGCATAGACCGATTGAGGATTAAAACCAGGATTATCTTTAAGGGTTTTGGCGCGAAACACAGGAATCAATTCTTTAAAAGGAATCCTGATAGTCATGGGAATATTATAAACCGTATCAAAGGAATAGCAATAACCAATACTATCCCACTTTTCATCACTGCGGGCAATAAACTTATAACGCTTGCCATCTCCTTTAACACGCAGTTCAATTCCCGCAAATTCTGATAAATCTAAAGGGGGTTCAAAATTCCGAGTTCTGATAGAGACAAACCCCCCAGAATTAGCCGTCGAAACATTGCCCGTAAATAAAGCAGCATCACCAATTAGTAGCAGGGAACTTTCACTAACTCCCCCCATCACCACATCATCTAAAGCCCCCCAAGTCGCTTTTAGTTCAGCGTCTGGCTTGGTAAAGTCAAACAGAATTTTTTGACCCAAATTCCGCAATGTATTAGGGGTAGCATTAATCAGATTTTGAATGCCTTTATATTCCACCAATTCAGGAATATCAACTACCTCCGGCATATAAAATTTAATCCCTTGATAGTATTTTTCGCGGGTGGGGGTATCCCCTTCTACGGGTTGGACTCGGGTTCCTGAACAACAAATAATTGCCGTCACGTCCTGCATTACTTGGGGTGTCAGGGTTTCGGGGATGGTTAAATCAGCCTCAATGATATCAACCTTATTTCCCAGAATTTCTAGTCCCCGTTTCCGGTCTCGAACCAAGGCCCTTACTTTGATACCCTGTTGCTGGAGGCGTTTAACCACCCGCTTACCTACTCCCCCCGTCGCGCCAACGACTAGGACCACTTCAGAGGGGGGACTGGGTGGCTTGGCTTCCCCCCCAAATAGCTTCTGTAGCCACCGACAACTACCTAGAAACGGAATTACGCCAAAATAGTTGAGGGTTTTCACAAACCGACTGATGTCCCAAGGTGCTTTTTGATTTTCTGTAGCCATGTCTGTCCTTCAGGTGTTGCTGTTTACTATATTAAGATATGTTACAGAATCTATGGGGTCGGTGATTACCCGTTCTCTGGCGGTGGGTATTTGTGCTAAGGTATGGGTGGCACGGATAGCATGATATTCATTCTATGGAAAACATTGATTGGGAAACCGCGATCGCTGCGGGATTAGCTGCCACAATTTTTTTAGGTGCGATGCTGATGATGTTCACTAATTTTTGGACAACAGCCCTGCGGAAAAAAGATGATTAAATTTTGGCAAAGATTCAGGATTGTGGAGTAAAAATCAGCTATATTTTCGGAAGTTCTACCATTATAAATGACCATGATTTTAGATTTCAGTAATATCGCCGAATTTTCCCGGACTAACTGTGGGATGATTTGCGCCTTCTTGGTACCGATGAATTTAATCGCTACTCTGCAAACCATGATCTTTACAGCGGTGGGACGTTCTCAGCAGCAAATATTATTGATGGCGGCATTGGCGAGTTTATATGCTGGTGTTCTGGTGGCTCATGTTTGGACTTGGTTTGCGATCGGTGTGGTGATGGCTCCCACATTTATTCTCTTATTTTTGGCGGCGGTTTGTGTCAGCATTAATATTTGGGCGATCGCTAAACCCACCCATATATCTCGCCTAATTCAATTAGTGATTTCCCTGGGCAAAAATACCCTACAACC
>NZ_JARPLC010000121.1:0-14487 GCF_032350395.1 Limnospira sp. PMC 289.06 | reverse complement strand
ACGAGTTAGACATCCCACCCGATAGCAGTTGAATTTCCAAAATGAGAATTGCTGAACCCCCTCTCTATCTCCCTTCTAGCGCCCCATCCCAGATCGCGAGTTGCTGGCCTGGGGGCGAGCAGATTGACGGGCCAGCCCTCTGGGGAGAGAGAGGGATTTGCATGATCCATTGTTAACCCCTAGACAATTTTTGAGAAAGCGCTATAATGGCAACAAGGTCCTGCTGTGACGTTGGTGACTGCCAAAATGTTTTTTTGATCTATAACTCTAAAAACAAGGGAACCCCTTAGAATCGAGTGGCAGTATACCGGGCATTGTACCCGGAAACTTGAAGCTCGGCAGTGGTGCCCACCTGGCTCGTCCAGGTCAAAAACTGAGGTAAGACGGCGTTGCGGTTGGGCTGTTCAATAATTAAAAATGCCCGAATTCGAGAGTGGATAACTCTACGAGTTCGGGCTGCCTTTGTTTAAGTGTAAACTTTGTGCTGTTAACTAGCCTGACGAGAAGCTATCTTTTCAAAATAAGCCTGAGTTTGCTGAAGCATCTCCTCCCGACTATCATTTTCCTTGGTCTTAGTTAAAGTTGGGATTAGGTTACGAGCCTGTAGTGTCATGTGTAGCTGGAGGTCAGCCACATACTCGCTAACATCTTGACGAAGGGAACAAGTTGGGTATCTATCCATATCTAAATTCAAAGTGTTTTTCGTCTCTCAATCTAAGGTGTTCGTAATCACTCATAGAGAGTATCATGCTTATGTACAAACTTGACCAACTTTGTAATGATATTTAATCTTTAGGGTGGGCTTGTGTGAAAAACCTTTACATTAACCGCCCCTGTGTCCCTGTGCCCATCTACCCTAATGCCGGATGATCACTACCAGAGGATCTGAAGTTACACACCGCTAAGTCTGGGGACTTCCCCTCGAAGATGGAAACTAAAACCTCTGGTATTGTTGATATTCAAAAAATTATGGGTAAACTTAAATCAATTCAAGAGACCCTCAAGGCAAAAGCAGCATAGAATGGCTAGGTTGCTTAGTTTAATCCGGGATTATGTGGATTATGGATCATTTCATGGGCCAATGTATATTGGGGCTGGCTTGATCAAGTCAGCAAAAAGGACTTCTAAAGGTAAGGTATCGTTAACATGGTAAACATTATTATTGGCACTTCAGAATCGGATTTGCTCTTGGGAACCTCGGAAGATGATGAAATTCAAGGTTTGGAAGGGGATG
Source organism: Limnospira sp. PMC 289.06 (assembly GCF_032350395.1). Lineage (NCBI taxonomy): Bacteria > Bacillati > Cyanobacteriota > Cyanophyceae > Oscillatoriales > Sirenicapillariaceae > Limnospira > Limnospira sp. PMC 289.06. The sequence continues at coordinate 13,253 of NZ_JARPLC010000121.1, read as the reverse complement.
ATACCCTTTTGGGGTTCCAAGGCAATGATACCCTGTTCGCAGGTGAGGGTAATAACTTGCTATTTGGTGGACAGGGAGATGATTATCTGTTTGGCGGACCAGGTAACGACACCCTATTCGGTGAGTTAGGGGATGATGTTATCTATGGGGGGGAAGGAAACAATTTCATCCTGGGTAATTCGGGGGATGACTCTATAGTTGGGGGGTCAGGAAACGATACTATTTATGGCGGTCAAGGATCTGACACTCTCATAGGGGGGGAGGGAGATGATCTTTTATTTGGCGATCGCGGTAATGATATCCTCTATACAGGTAGTGGTTTTAACACCTTAACCGGAGGCGCAGGGTCGGATTTATTTGTAATTGGTGTAGGGTTCAATGGCGGTCAGACTGATGTAATTACAGACTTTAGACCCGGGTTTGACCTAATTGGTTTGGCTAATGGTCTGGAATTTGCGGATCTAGAAATTGCACAGCAGGGGAATGATACCCTAATTCGCGATCGCCAAACCAGAGAGAGATTAGTGCTACTAGAAGCCACAGATAGCACCATTCTCAACAGTGGCAACTTTACCAAATCCATCACCAGCATTACCTCAGTCTTGGAATTTTGGGAAGATAGCGTCAACGCTGACGAAAATCAGTCATTATTGCAAATCCCCATCACCAGAACCGGATCTCCTCTTGATAGAGTAGGAGCAACTCTAGTAGTAGCTGGTGATAGCACCGCTGACGTGATCGCAGAAATTCCCGTAATTTTTGAACCCTTTGAAACCTTCAAAGAATTTACCGTTTCTATAGTCGATAACGATACCCCTGACGGACCGAGACCAGTTACCTTAACCCTAGCCGATCCCTCTGGGGGAGCCAGTATTGGCCAAAGGAATGAGTTGATCATTAACATCCAAGATGATGAACCCGCACCAGTACCGCCCCCGCCCCCAGAACCGACGCCGACACCCATTCCAGAGTTACCGGCGCTAAATCTGCCATCAACTTCTCAGGTGAGCCTCACTATTGAACCGGAAGCCGTAGAAGAAGATAGTGGCAACAGTTTAGTTTATACATTAACCCGCACACCAGATTCTTTGGGAGTGCCTATAGCCGTAGATTTTTCTATAGGTGGGACTGCTATTTTAGGGGAAGACTACACAGTTAGCGGAGCTGCTAGATTTGATGGCGATCGCGGAACCGCAATATTTGACCAAAACGCTACTACCACCCAATTTTTGATCACCCCCATTGCTAATGATATTTTTCAGCTAGACAGAACCATAGAAGTCGTTTTAGACGACTCAGGATTTTTGTATATCGCCGAAATCGGAGGGAATACGGCCACTGGCACTATTATAGATGATGACCCACCCCCCAGTCCCCCTTTATATGACTTCAGCGACAGTCGTTTTGTCGGTGTTGAGGGAGATGATCCTAATAATCCTGAATTTGTGGAAGTCACCATTGAGCGTTCTTTCGCCACCGAGGCACCCTCACGAGTCGATGTGGCAATTACACCCATTACTGCTGAACCTGGTCGAGATTTTGAGCCCACTCCCGATCCCACCCCAGTCATGTTCGACGCGGGACAAACCAGCGCCACCGTTCAAATTGAACTAATTCCCAATACCGAACCAGACCCCACCAGAACCGCCAATTTATCCTTTACCAACTTCTTTATTGAGAGTACAGCCGGGGAAATTGAGGGGGGACAACCAGGCCGCCAGAACCCCGAGGCTACCCTAGTGATTTTGGATGATGACGGACCATTTAGCTATGAGTTCAGTCAGAGTTTGTTCACCACCCTAGAGGGTTCCGATACCAACGTCACAGAAGTTGTGACTGTTGAAAGAATTGGCAGAATTAGGGAAGCATCTTCAGTCACCGTTGAGTTAAGTGGTATTACTGCTGTTCCGGGAATAGATTTTGAGCCAGAGGAGATAACTATTAATTTCCAACCTGATCAGATTTCCCAAACTGTTCCCATCACCATTTTTGGTAATTTGGTGAGTCAACCTAATCGAAATCTTGAGTTAAGTTTGGTTCCCGCAGAAGGGGAACTGGTAGGCGAGGAGAACCCCACCGCTGAATTAATTATTATCGACGATGATGATATCCCCACCTATGATTTCAGTCGCAGTATTTTTGAGGTCTCAGAAGGTGATGGTGAAACTGAGACTGTTGTGGTGGTGCGCGGTGGTAATACCAGCAATGCATCATCTGTAACTGTGGTTTTGCAACCGGGTCCGGAAAATCCAGCTACGCCGGGAGTTGATATTGTCGAGACTGAGGTGCGGTTGGAGTTTGCGCCGGGTCAAGAAGTCGCTAGGGTTCCCCTGGAAATTGTTGATGACGAAATAGCTGAACCCACGGAGTCGATTATCTTATCTTTTGAGGATTTTGAACCGAGGGGACGCGCAGGTGTCACTCATCCTACTGCGACTTTATTGATTTTCGATAATGATTCACCCCCAACTTATGATTTTGGTCAGTCTGAATATGAGGTGGAAGAGGGGGATGAGCGAAATACCACCATGGTGGTGGAATTGTTGCGGTCCGGGGATCTGAGTTCTCCCTCTTCTGTGGATGTGGTTTTAACTGGAATTACAGCCACTGAAGGAGATGACTTTGTTGGTAGTGTGATACCAATTCAGTTTGCTCAGGGAGAAACACAAGCCCGGGTTCCTATTGAAATTCTGGGTAATACCCTGGTGCAGCCTGACCGAACACTGCAACTAGACTTAGATGATAATTTTGTGGCGATTGTGGACGGAGAGGAGCGAATCCTAGGTCAGGCTGGCACTATCAATCCTAGTACGGTTTTGACGATTCTCGATGATGATATCGCCACAGTTTCCCTACAGGTGCTTACTCCCGATGCTGTGCAGTCTAGTCTGGATTGGGAACAAGACCCTCCGACTATCACTCGCTCTAGTAATGCGGTCTTGAGGATTAGTCGCGAACCTGATAATTTTGGGGATCTTGAGATAACTTTGGATCTGGAAGGAAATCGGATTTCTTTGGAAGATTATCAACTCGAAATTGATGGTCAAGTGATTCCCACAGACGGGGAAACGGCACAGGTGACGATTCCTGATGGTGAAAGTAGAATTGAACTGGAGTTGGTGCCGCTTGATGATGACCACGCGGAGGCTGATGAGTCTTTGACTTTCCGCTTGGCCGAATCTGATTTTTATATTGTTGACCCTAATGATAATCAAGGGACATTAACGATTCTAGCTAATGGTACTGGGGTCAGGCAGTTAACTGATAGTCTTGATACGACTGAAGAAGCCTATTTTGACAGTATTGAAGGGTCTTTGCGACAGGCGGTTATCAATGCTGTGAATTTTGGTGGCACACAAAAAATTACTTTTCTTGATGAGGCAGAATCAGGAACAATTAATCTGGTGGGTGCATTACCAACTCTCAATGGAGATATTTATTTTGACGGTCCGGGAGCCAATAATTTGACGATTCAGCGTGATCCGGATTTGACTGATGAGTTTCGCCTGTTTAGGGTCAATACGGGGACGATGACTTTTGATGGGTTAAGGTTGGCTAATGGTTTGGCACCTGGAACTGACCTAGACGTTTCTGTAAGCACTACTTCTGGTAGTCGCGGCGGTGCGATCACTATTGTCTCTACTGATGCGAATGTTACTATTATCCGCAGTCTGATTGAAGGCAATGCGGCTAATAATGGAGGGGCGATCGCTAATTCGGGAATTCTGAATGTTATCGATTCCACTATTGCTGATAATCAGGCTGTTAATGGTGGTGGCATCATTATTATTGATGGAGAGGTTAATGTTACCAACAGCACTATTGCTAATAACTCGGCTCAAATCGGCGGCGGGATTTTTAACTCTGTTGCTGATCTGACTTTGACCAACAGTACCATTGTTGATAATACAGCGATCGCCAGTGGTGGCGGTGTCCGCAACATTGGCGGTAGTGCTAGTCTCCAAAATACTCTGATTACTAATAATACCGCTCCTTTCGGTCCTGATGCGGCGGCGGCTCCTGAATTTGCCTTTAACAGTGGTGGGGGTAATTTGATTGGAGATGGCACTAATGCCTCTGGCTTCACTGATGGCGTAAATGGCGATATAATCGGCACCGCAGATGACCCAGTGGATGCTCTCATCTCTCCCCTGGCTGATCATGGGGGACTCATCCCAACTATTGCTCTTTTGGAAAATTCACCAGCAATTAATGCCGGAAATAATACCTTTGCTGATGGTTTTGTTAATCCCGGAGAGTTCGACAGCCGGGGCCCCGGATTCCCTCGCATTGTCAACGATACCATTGATATCGGGGCTTTTGAGTCGGAATTTTAACTAGAAAAACTGGGGATATAGGGATAGTCCGTCATGGATAAATGATTCCCTATTCCCCTCACTCTTATCTGTGGTGAATTACCAGATTTACTATTGACATCTGAGCAGACTTGACCTACAATATTATCATGGGAAAATGTGGGCGCATATATAATGAAAAATTGAACGTCACAGATTCACCGGATGATTAATAAACAATTGTAGGGGCGAACAATTGTCGCCCCTACTGCTGGGAAAGGCTGGTGGAGAGGGCAATTAGGTCAACTATTGCACAGTGCCACTACTGGCGGCTGCCTTGGCGGCGGCGGCTTCGTCGGGGTGAATTTTCAGGCGGGTTAAGTTAATGCGGCCTTTGGGGTCAATTTCGCGGACTTTGACGATGACCTCATCTCCTACTGCTACCTCATCCTCAACTTTGGGGACTCGGTATTCTGCTAATTGGGAAATGTGAATCATGCCTTCTTTTCCAGGTAGAACTTCCACAAAGGCACCAATAGGAATAATCCTGGTAACTTTCCCTACATAGACATCTCCGGCGTTTAGCTTGCGGGTCATACCCTGAACAATTTGGTAAGCGCGGGCGGCGTTTTCGCTGTCTGTAGAGGCAATGGTAACAGTGCCATCATCGTCGATGTCAATTTTAACGCCAGTTTCTTCGGTAATTCCTTTAATGGTTTTACCTCCCGGACCAATGACCAAACCAATTAAGTCTGGATCAATTTTGAGTGTGAGTAGGCGAGGTGCGAAGGGAGACAGGTCAGGACGAGGTGATGGTAGGACTTCCAACATTTTCTCGAGGATATGTAGCCGTGCGGGTTTAGCTTTGGCGATCGCATCTGCGACTACATCTAAGGACAAGCCGGTAATCTTCATGTCCATTTGTAGGGCGGTGATACCGCTATCGGTACCTGCGACTTTAAAATCCATATCTCCCAAAAAGTCTTCAATCCCTTGGATATCGGTGAGGATACGAACTTCCGACCCTTCTTTAATCAAACCCATCGCCGCCCCACTCACCGGCTTGGTAATGGGAACCCCAGCATCCATCAAAGCCAGAGTCGAACCACAAACGGACCCCATAGAAGTAGACCCATTAGAGGATAGCACCTCAGAGACAATGCGAATCACATAGGGGAATTGCTCTTTTGATGGTAGCACGGGCAATAAAGCCCTTTCCGCCAAAGCACCGTGACCAATTTCTCTACGTCCTGGCGATCGCATAGGTCTTGTTTCCCCCACAGAATAGGGAGGGAAATTGTAGTGGTGCATATAGCGTTTTTCATCTTGAGGGTGCAGGTCATCAAGATCTTGAGCATCTCCAGGAGTCCCCAGAGTAGCAATAGAGAGGACCTGAGTTAGACCCCGATTAAATAAACCACTACCATGGACTCGTTTTGGTAATAATCCCACCCGACAGGACACCGGACGCACCTGGTCTAAATTGCGACCATCAACCCGCACTCCGTCCGTGAGGATTTGCTGGCGCATGAGTTTTTTAGTGATGTCTTTAAAGATCATCCCCACCGCTTTAGGATTTTCGATATTGAACAAGCTGATGGGGTCATCTTCTGGCATTGATGCGATCGCACTGACAATCTGCTCTTCTTTAATCACATCAAGAGCAGCATCTCGTTCATCTTTGTTCAACTCAAATTGACCAAGAACCTTTTTAACTGGTTCTGTAACCCGTTCTTGGATAAATTCTATCAAAGTCCGATCTTCTGGTAGCGGTTCTTCAACGGGGTTATCAATGTTCAATTCCTGCATAATTTCAGTTTGGGCTTTGATCAAATCCATGACCGCCTCATAACCGAAATCGATCGCCTCAATCACATCATGTTCTGGCAATTCATTAGCCCCCGCCTCCACCATAACCACACCTTGGGGAGACCCAGCCACCACCAAATCGAGGTCACCGTTTCTAATTTCCTTGTAGGTAGGATTAATAATGAAATCATCTCCCACTAATCCCACACGCACCGCCGCCATTGGTCCATAGAACGGAATTCGCGCCAACAACACTGCCACAGAAGCACCTGTTACCGCCAGAACATCCGGTGGTACTTGCTCATCCATTGACAAAGTAGTGGCCACTATTTGAATATCATCTCTAATCCAACCCGGAATCAGAGGACGTAGGGGGCGGTCAATCAAGCGACTGGTGAGAGTAACCCGATCAGGGGGGCGACCCTCTCTCCGCAAAAACCCACCCGGTATACGACCACCGGCGTAAAGTCTTTCCTCATAGTCTACCAATAGGGGCAGGAAATCAATTCCCGGTCTTCCTTCTGCGCGAGTTGCTGTTACCAGAACTGATGTATCTCCCGATTCTACTAACAGGGCTCCCCCCGCCTGCGGCGCTAGTAATCCAATCTTGAGTCTAATATCCCGTCCATCAAAGGATATTGACTTATCAATTTCTTGCATCTATTTTCTCTTCCTTCCTGCTATCACAAATACTCACCATCTTGACACCCACCTAAGCAAAAACAGGGGAACCATCCCAGGTATCCGCCTATCCAGTTTTTGTAGATGCGATCGGGCGTGGTAAGAGACTTCCCCGCCCAATTTAGGGCGACTCATATCCTAGGCTGAAAATTTTTCCTGCCTACTTTCCATGGACCAGTGCCGATCGCTGCTGCCACATTGAAAGATACACTTTCAGCTATGTTGGCACAGACACATTTCACCTGAAAAAATCTGACCATTGTCGGAAATTTCTAGGTATAGCACAATCTGCAACTTTAATGGGATGTTATACCATCTTATCCGCAGATGTCAGGCAAGTCTCGGATTAAATCCCAGTCTTGGATGTTGACACCTATTGTAGATCACTTCTGGAAAGTTTTAACCAGAGCGGAGATTTATTGAGATTGGGCTAATTCTGAACACCAGAGCGACCACAGCACACGATCGCTTAAAATTTAACGGGTTGCTAGTAGATACTGGGGTCAATATGGCTATTTTACACGGAACTTGGCGGATTCACCAGGACGATAGTTATGTATTCATTTGGGGGGAAACTTGGCGGGGGGGCGGCGCACAACAGGATAACCGCTGGGAAATAGCACCACTAAGTTGGGCTATGACCGAGGCGGAACTCTCCCAGTGGTCGCTTTTACAAGATATGGCTTTATCTAAACTCTCTCCCGATACTATCACAGAAGCGATCGCCCTTCCCACTCATATTGACCTCCATTGTGGTCATCTCACCCCCATTCATTCCGCCGCCACAGTCCCCACAGAAGCAGCAGAAGCTCAAGATATCTACCTGTATCCTTGGTTAATCACCGGGTATCGGCTCAACCCCAGTGATGCTTTCCACCTGTTCGAGTCCTTACCTTTAGGGACCATAGATTTAGACTGGTTGGGAGACGATATAAGGTTTTGGTCTCATGTGAACCGCTGGAGTTTAGACCTTCTAGCGAGGCGTAAATTTTTACCCATCATTAGCACCAGTCGCCTGGGAGAGGGGTTATCTTCCCCAGTTGGCGCGTCCAAATGGCAACCCATTGTTGATAGTGCCACAGATCGCGCCCGCCTGTTAAAATTTGCTGGCTTCATGCCGACCGTTTGTAGAATCTCTGGTTTAGCGCCCCTACAGCCACAGAAGGTCTCATCTATGGTTTGTGCCATATTTTTACCCGGAAGGGCTGAGGATTTGATATTAGGGGCTTTAGGAGCAATGATTGATTGCCAGGTGCGTCATATTGCCCAAGAAGTTGAACGCAAAGCCTTAACTAATGTAGCCATTCTCACCCCTGTGGTTAGAATGTGGTTGCATGGTTTAGCCGATGATGCTGGTGGCCACATAGAAGCCGATAGGGCGGAAATAGATACCCTCCAGACCAGCTTAGAGAATTGGATGTTTCCCCTCCAACAGTCTTTGGTGGAGCAAACCCAGTTTAGGGCTAGTTTTCGTCTCCAGCCACCCCAGGGAAAAACTCAAGAGTGGCTTTTGGAATATGGTTTACAGGCTATTGATGATCCTGATTTTGTCGTTGATGCGGCGACTATTTGGAAACACCCAGTTGAGGCTTTTATTTATCGGGAAAGGACTATTCGTTATCCCCAAGAAACTCTCCTGGCTGGTTTAGGATTGGCTTGTAAATTATATCCGGTAATTGAGAACAGTTTAGCCGAAGCTAGTCCCCAGGGGTGCTGGATTGACTCTGGTCAGGTTTATGAGTTTATTACCCGTCTAGCTTGGCGATTTAGTGATAGTGGTTTGGGGGTAATTTTACCACCTGGATTAAGTCAACGAGAAGGCTGGGCGAGTCGTTTGGGTTTGCGGATTAAGGCAAATACTCCCAGGGGGAAAAATCAGGTAAAAATTGGTTTAAAAAGTTTGTTAAATTTTAAGTGGGAATTATCCCTAGGTGGTCAAAGTTTATCTAAGGCTGAATTTGAGCGTTTAGTAGCTAAAAAAAGTCCGTTAGTCGAGGTTAACGGTGAATGGGTAGAGTTGCGAGAACGAGATATTAAAGCGGCTCAGGCTTTTTTTGCTAGTCGGAAAGAAGAGATGACTCTTTCTCTAGAAGATGCTTTGCGTTTGTCTACTGGAGATAGTCAAACTATTGAACGACTCCCGGTGGTGGATTTTGAAGCTGGGGGGAAGTTGGCGGACTTGTTAACGGCTTTAACTGATAATCGTACCATTGATGCGATCGCTACTCCTCCCACTTTTAAAGGAGAGTTAAGACCCTATCAAGCCAGGGGTGCGGGTTGGTTAAATTTTCTGCAAGAATGGGGTCTGGGTGCTTGTTTGGCTGATGATATGGGGTTGGGAAAAACCATAGAATTGATGGCCTTTTTGTTACATTTACAGCTAGAAAAAACCCTGATAAATCCGGTTTTATTGGTGTGTCCGACTTCAGTTTTGGGAAACTGGGAACGGGAAGTTAAGAGGTTTGGACCCAGTTTAAAGACCTTGGTTCATCATGGAGATAAACGCGCCAAAGGAAAGGCTTTCCCCCCGGCTATTAAAGGCAAAAACTTGGTAATTACTAGCTATGCTTTGACCTATCGAGACCAGTCGGAATTACAATCAGTAAAATGGCAGGGTGTGGTTTTAGATGAAGCGCAAAATATTAAAAATCCCGAAGCCAAACAATCGAAAACCGTCAAGACTTTAGAGGCGGATTTTAAAATTGCTTTAACTGGAACTCCCGTAGAAAATCGGTTATCTGAGTTATGGTCGATTTTGGAGTTTTTGAATCCTGGGTATCTAGGACAACGACCATTTTTTCAGCGTCGCTTTGCTATTCCGATTGAAAAGTATGGGGATACTGAATCATTGCAAATTTTGCGATCGCTTGTACAACCTTTTATTCTGCGTCGCCTCAAAACCGATAAAGATATTATTCAAGATTTACCCGAAAAACAAGAAAACACCGTATTTTGTCCTCTGTCAAAAGAACAGGCTAGTTTATATCAAAAGCTGGTAGATGAATCACTCTCAGAAATTGAATCTTCTACCGGGATACAAAGACGGGGGATGATTTTAGGATTATTGGTGAAGTTGAAGCAGGTTTGCAATCATCCCTTATTATTGGGTGCTAAAACCAAAGCCAAGAAAGAAATGCCAACCCTCAACTCCGCTTATTCTGGGAAGTTGCAGCGTTTAAATGAAATGTTAGAAGAGTTAATATCAGAAGGCGATAGGGCTTTAATTTTTACCCAATTCGCCGAATGGGGGAAACTCTTAAAACCCTATTTAGAAGCCAAGTTAAATCGAGAAGTCCTGTTTTTATATGGGGGAAGTCGTAAACTTCAGCGAGAACAAATGGTCGATCGCTTTCAACAAGACCCCCAGGGACCTCCGGTGATGATTTTATCTCTCAAAGCTGGGGGAGTCGGTTTAAACCTAACCCGTGCTAACCATGTATTCCACTTTGACCGTTGGTGGAACCCAGCAGTAGAAAATCAAGCCACCGATAGAGTATTTCGGATTGGTCAAACTCGCAATGTACAAGTGCATAAATTTGTCTGTACCGGAACCTTAGAAGAAAAAATCCATGACCTCATAGAAAGTAAACAAGCCTTAGCCGAACAAGTAGTTAGTTCTGGGGAAGACTGGCTAACCGAAATGGATACCGACCAACTCAGAAACCTATTGATTTTAGACAGAAGTTCCATTATCGAAGAGTCCGAAGAAACCTAACCTTTTCTCGGTCTCCTCAAACCAACAGACCCCCCTGGACTTCTGGGTGATTGTCAATATTTCCCCTTACAAGTCCAGCAGAAGTTAAAAAAACCTAACAAATTCCCTTGAGTTCAAAAGCCAGTGATACAGTACAACTGCAAAATTCGATGAATTAATATCGAACTGGGTATTTTGGGAGGACTAATGACAGAAGTTTATATCGTCTCCGCAACACGCACCCCCCTAGGTAGGTTTGGGGGGGGGTTATCTGGGTTTTCTCCGGCTGACCTAGGCGCTCATGCTATGAAAGCAGCATTGGCGAAAGCTGGGGTTTCCGGTGAAAATCTGGATCTTTATATTTTTGGAAATGTGTTGCGAGCAGGACACGGACAGCTAATACCCCGTCAAGCGGCTTTGAAAGCAGGTATACCCGCCACAGTCGATGGATATGCCATTGATATGGTTTGTTCTTCTGCTATGATGAGTCTGATTAATGGCTGCTACACTATTAAGGCTGGAGAGGCTGATCTAGTGCTGGCAGGAGGGACTGAGTGTATGTCGCAAACAGGGTTCTTTTTGTCTCACCGCGCTAGATGGGGTTATAAGTTCCTTATGGGAGCCCCAGAACAGTTGATGGATATTCTGCTGTATGATGGTTTAACAGACTCTACTACCGGAGACGGTATGGGGGATGAAACTGAACGTTTGGCGGCTGAACATGGTTTCAGTCGTCAGGCTTTGGACGAGGTGGCTTTTTACTCCCAAAAACGCGCGGCGGAAGCTACGGAAAAAGGATTGTTTAAAAATGAAATCTCCCCCATTGAGGTGTCTAGCCGTAAGGGAACTCAGGTGATTGATACTGATGAGGGTATCCGCGCTGAGACTACTTTGGAAAGTTTGGCTAAGTTGCGTCCGGCTTTTCAGAAAGATGGGGTCTTAACTGCTGGGAATAGTTCCCAAATTTCTGATGGTGCGGCGGCGATTATTTTGGCTAGTGAGGCTGCTGTACAAAAGTATGGTTTGAAACCTCTGGCTAAAGTGCTGGGCGGCGCTTGGGCTGGTGGTGAGAGTTGGCGGTTTCCAGAAGTGCCGATTTTGGCTACTCAGAAGTTACTGGGTCGCCTGAAAATGTCGGTTAATGATTTCGATTTGTTTGAAAATAACGAGGCTTTTGCAGTTAGTACCTTGTTATTTGATACAATGTTGGGGGTCTCTCAAGATAAGTTGAATGTTAATGGTGGGGCGATCGCTCTCGGACACCCTATTGGCGCTTCCGGTTCCCGCATTGTTGTGACTTTACTTAATGCTTTGGAACAACACGATAAGAGTTTGGGGCTGGCGGCTTTGTGTCATGGTACTGGCGGCGGTACGGCTTTTGCTATTGAGCGTGTGTAGGTTTTTTAGGTTTTTTTAAGGAGGATAAATGGTTTCTTTAGGACTTGAGGATAAGGTGATTATTGTCACCGGCGGCGCACGGGGTATCGGTGCGGCTATTGTGAAGTTATTGGTGGAATTAGGCGCGAAAGTTGCATCTATTGATGTCATTGACGGGGAAACTCCCACAGGTGGACTAGCCCTGAAAGCTGATGTGACTAAGTTGGACAGTATGGAGTCCGCTGCTAAGGAAATTAGCGAGAAGTTGGGGACTGTTTATGGTGTGGTCGCTAATGCTGGTATTACCCGCGATAATTTCTTTACTAAGTTGACTGATGAAGATTGGGATCAGGTCATTGCTGTTAACCTTAAAGGGGTGAAAAATACCATTCAGCCTTTTATGCAAGGTATGTATGACCAGAATGCTGGCTCTATTGTGGCTATTAGTTCTATCTCTGGCGATCGCGGTAATGCTGGACAAACTAATTATGCTTCCACTAAAGCGGCTGTGATTGGGATGATGAAATCTCTCGCACGAGAAGGGGCTCGTTTTAATGTCCGCGCTAATGCGATCGCACCCGGTTTTATTAATACCGAAATGACTCAAAAAATCCCTGAGAAAGTCCGCGATAAAATTACCGCAGAAATTCCTTTCCGGCGTTTTGGTGAACCTGAAGATATCGCCTGGGCTGTCGCTTTTTTACTCTCTCCTGTCGCTAGTAATTACGTCACCGGAGAAGTCCTGCGCGTTAATGGCGCTCACCATACCTAGGCTTTTCATCGCGGTTAGCTACTCCTAAATGGCGGCGGGTTTATTAGTCGGATTTCCGTTTTTCAAAACCTCCACTTTGACACTCCCCGGCGTGAACGCACGGGGATTCTTTGTTCTACGACACGACTTGCTGATGCAGGATTTCTCCAACAACAGTAGAGGACTTGTCTCCCAAAGCGTTGCTCGGCTGCCCGAAAGTTCCGGTATGCCCTACCGTACTCAATCCTCGACTCCGAATATTTCTAGCTGCGTTTTCATCCCTATCCATTGAGCAACCACACTTACAAACGTGCGTTCTTGTGGATAGCGTTTTCTTCACAATTGCACCGCAGTTAGAGCATTCTTGGCTAGTGTATTGCGGATTTACCGCAACCGTTACTCTTTCAAACACTTTAGCAAAGTATTCAAGCCCGACACGGAATTGATACCAAGATGCGTCGTTGATAGACTTAGCTAAACAATGATTCCGCACCATATTTTTAATTCTCAAATCTTCGTAGGCTATCAAGTCGTTTGACTGAACTACGCACCTTGCCAACTTCACAGCATGGTCTTTACGTTGCCTACTTAAGTAGGGGTCGAGAGAGATGTCGCCATCTCCCCCTCCCATACAAAACCGTACATG
>NZ_JARPLC010000120.1:0-14512 GCF_032350395.1 Limnospira sp. PMC 289.06 | reverse complement strand
GTAATAACTTTTTGTCTGAGGTCGTAAGTGTAGGGGGCTGGCCTTTTGGGTCTTCTGTAGATATCCTTGCCATTATACGTCCTAACTGTTCTGTTTTGTGCTATAGAACAAGGACTAAGCGGTGAAGTCAACACTGTACCACTGACCAATTGGGCATCCACATCAGGAGCCGTATGAGGCGAAAGTCTCAAGTACGGTTTTGAATGGGAGGGAATGGGGGCGACCCCATTCTCGACCCCTTCCGACTTTAGTTTGGGTTCGAGTCCCATCGTCCGCTTATTTTTGAGCAACGATTCGCCGTTGATGAGTAGAGACGATTAAGGTATTGGTATTTACCAGCCTCAACTCTCTACCAACATCAAAAACTGACTGATTAATCTAATTCGCTTTCGAGAATTGTAGAAATCGCTTTTTTAGTGCTATCCTGAAACTCTCGAACATTGACACGGCTTAATAAACTAATGGCGCAAATCATACCTACAGCCTGAGTTGCAAATACAGTCCCATAAGCCAAAACGGGAACCTCAAATATGAACCGACCTAAGTCTAGGAATGCTCCCCCCAATACGGTGGCTAAACCCCGCGCCATAGCCTGAGCCAGTCCCCAAGCGCCGATAAAAGTTCCAGCAGTTTCTGCGGCCGTCAGGTCTAGCATTAAACTAATAGCGCCAGCAGTTAAGATACCAGAAAACAAGCCAAAAAATAACAGTGAACCCTTGAGCATTTCGGGGTTAGTGGTAAATCCAGCCATAATAAACAATACTAAGGCGATCGCCACCCCCACACAACCTAAACGGACCGTATTTTTCTTACCAATTCGCGGGACAACTAAAAATCCGGTAGATGCAATTCCCACCAGAGTTCCGACCCCAAAAAAAGCATTTAATCGCGCGGTTTCAGAAATTGACATCCCAAACACTTCACCCCCATAAGGTTCTAGTACAGCATCCTGCATAAATAGGCTAATGCTCATAATTAACAGGAAAGTAAAAAACCAACCTGTTTGGCGGTTAGCGGTGAGGATATGTAAAGCACGACCTAGGGTAATTTGGTCTTCTCTGTCTGCTACAGTAGAGCGATCGCTATATCGAGAAAAGCGCTTTTCTACCCCCCAGGTCGCCACCATACACAGAAGAAATACCATCGTCGGAACCATTATAAATAGGGGGTTAATGGCTGCTTGTAGGGTGGATATATCAACCATACTCCCAGGGGTGGGTAGGTTAGCAGAAACCGGGTCAATCTCGCCAACTTCCTGCTGATTGAGAATTTTAGAACTAATAATAGCTCCGACTACAATTCCCACCATCAACATAGACCAGACAATGCTGATCAGTTTAGATCGGTCATCTTCATCAGATACATCAAATAACAAAGCAGCAAAGGGGGTAGAACTGGCGCTGAGAGCTAAACCATACAAAGCAAACACTACCGCTAATAATGCCGCCCAAACATAGCTTATCCCTGTCATACCATAATTTTGAATACTGGTTCCCAATTGCCATGTCACCTGCATAGCCAGGAAAGAAGTAGTGGTAAACAGAGCCGCACCTATCCACACATAAACGCTGCGATGTAGACCCCAGATCGGTTTTCCGTCAGAGAGTTGACCAAACCACACTCGGCTAGGAGAGACGAACTGGTGCATAGCGATCGCACCCGTCGCCATGAGAGCTGGAACCCTTAGTTCATCAATCATTACTCGATTAATGACTCCCAGGGTCAGCAAGGACATAATCCCCAGTCCCATTTGAAATAGACCCAATCGGAACATCGTCACCATACCCACTTTCGGTTTTGGTGGCTTATTTGTTGCTGTCGAGGGTGTTGACTCAGGTAAACTGTCGATTGCCATAGCACCTATAGGAAATTGATACCAAATTAACTCTTCATTCCTAGCCTAGCAAAATGTTGTGATTTAGACTGAATAGTTTTCTACCCTTACTTGGGGACTAACTAGATTCACCTAGGGGAGACTGTTCAGGAGTCTATGGGATATGATAAGACTATGATCAGACTGGAGAAACTGTCAAGAGTAAATTCTGTGAAATTATGAAATCCCCTATTATATCTCAATCAATTCAGATGAAAAATAAAAATATTCACTATTTAGAAGCAGGTCAGCCTGATGCTCCTTCGGTCTTATTATTACATGGGGCTAGTTTTCGCGCTAAAACCTGGGAAGAAATCGGCACCATCAAACAATTGACTAATCAAAATTATCGAGTGGTGGCTGTGGATCTTCCCGGCTATGGAACCTCGGCAACTATCTCTGATGAACCTGTACAATTTTTGGTGAAGTTAACTGACAATTTACAATTACATAACACGGTCATTGTTTCTCCTTCTATGAGTGGTCGATATAGTTTACCCTTTCTAATTCAACATCATGAGTCAGTACGAGGCTTTGTGGCTGTGGCTCCGGTGGGTATTTTAAAAATGGCTGAAAAACTTGAGGGTATTCAAATACCGACTTTGGCTATTTGGGGAAGTAATGACCAAATTGTGCCGCCTAGTCAGGCTGATATCTTAATTCAAACTATGCCGAATTGTCAAAAAGCGATCCTTAAAAATGCTGGTCATGCTTGTTATCTGAAAGCGCCGAATAAGTTTCATGAAAATTTAATTCAATTTCTGAAGTCTCTGAAATAGCTGTCCAATCTAGCTGTTCAATATCTGATGCTTGATACTTTTTGCCATCAATCATTATCCTTTGATTATATTGTTGTCACAACCTCTAATCCACCAGTTGTTAAAGTAAGATGGATGAAAAATCTAAAAAGGCGCTATTTATCCTGGGTGGACTAGATGAAGATGACCTGCGGTGGGTAGCTTACCAAGGTAGGTTACAGACTTTGGAACAAGGAGAAATACTGATTCATGAAGGAACACCTATCAACGCGCTTTATATTATTTTAAGCGGAACACTTAGGGTATATATTCATTCTAATAATAACCATGATCGTGACCTGGCTTATCTATCACAAGGGGAATTAGTAGGCGAAATTTCTTTTTTGGATAACCGCGCTCCTGTCGCTACTGTTGAAGCTGTGGAAACTACGGAATTGTTGGCAATTCCTCGCTATCAACTAACTAGCAAACTCCGCAGTAGTTCTAAATTCTCAGCTAGATTTTATCAGGGGATTTGTTGGTGTTTAGCTAACCGTATGCGCGGGACGGTTCGACAATTGGGTTATCAGTCTTCTGAACCTGAACAAGATATACTATTTGGTTGCGAATTTACCCAAAATATGCAAGATTTTATGATAGTAGCAGAGGCTAAACTAAACTGGTTAATTCACAAGATACACCAGATGCGTTGATGGCTCAATCTTCCCGGAAAATTGGTGGTAATTTGATACCTGTAGATGGTAGAATATCACCCCATCTACAGATTATCTGCTCATTTACCTAGTGCTACTAACACCAAAGGCGAAACTGTTAAAACTGGTCTTTCATTCCCCTGATTCTAGCAAAGGTCTGGATGTCATCTTTACCTTGAACGGCTAACTTTAATGCGGGTTCATCCCAACGTAGAAAGGGATTAGTTGCCTTTTCTACGCCTATTAATGAGGGGATAGTGGGTTGATTTTGACTGCGAGCTATGGTGACTTTTTCCAAGCGATCGCGTAAGCTGATATTATCACCATCTACTGTCAGCGCAAATTTCAGGTTGTTTAAGGTGTATTCATGAGCGCACCAGATCCGTGTATCATCGGGTAGCGATCGCAATTTAGACAGAGAACTAACCATCTGGCTAGGGGTTCCTTCAAATAAGCGACCACACCCCCCCGCAAATAAAGTATCACCGCAGAATAATTCCCCCCCTTCCTTATCGGTAGCCGGAAAATAGTACGCAATATGACCGCGAGTATGACCGGGAACAAAGAATACATCGGCTTTACGACCGCCAAATTCTACGCGATCGCCTTCTTTTAAAAATACTTCCTGTCCGGGAATGCGATCACGATCTTCTGCGCCTCCATATACTGTTAAATTGGGAAAATGCTTCCTCAATTCACGATTTCCTCCCACATGATCCGCGTGGTGATGGGTATTAAAAATCGCTATCAGTTCCGCACCGAGTTCCGACAATTTTGCTAGTACCGGGTCCGCTTCTGCTGGATCAACTACCGCCGCCTGATTCTGTTCGGGGTCATGCAGCAGAAATATGTAGTTATCTGATAAAGCTGGTAGTCTATAAACGTCCATTAATTTTGCTCTCACAACTCAGGGAACACTTTGATCTAAATATATTCTGACACTATTAAAACCCTTAGAACAACACCAACTATAATTAAGCTATCCTAATCGTTCCGCCAAAATAGTTTTGTTTTTTAAAAGTTTGTTAAGATTTAATACATTTTTATTGCTAATGGCTCTCAAATACTTGACGAGATAATGGGGGTTTTGCTATGATGAAAACAATCGCATCCAAGGGGTTTATGTGTCCATATCCCAAAAAAGAGGCTACAATCCCCATTCTATCGCCAAATAGAATATTTTCCGGCGAAAATTTAAAATTCACGATGCACGAGTTTTTGGGGAATTATAGACGGCCCCCAATCGACCTATTGACAAAATCGCCGTTATGTGCATTATCTAGCCATAATTACTCCTGGTCATCGTCAAAAATATTTAACTGTTGAATATTGGTAGTATTAGCAGGCGGCTTTTGGATACCCTTTCGCAAACCCATAGCAATTTTGCTGTGTTTTTCAATTTGTCGCATCACCTGTTTAGCGCGTTTAATCACCACATCAGGCAACCCCGCCAAGCGTCCCGCTTCGATACCGTAGGACTTATCAGCGCCGCCGGGTTGAACTTGATGCAAAAAGATAATTTTATCTGGCAATTCCTTGACAGTGACCTGATAATTGGCGACATTACCCAGAATAGAAGCCAATTCGTTTAACTCATGGTAATGAGTCGCAAAAATAGTCCTAGCCTTAATAGTAGTAGCGAGATATTCCGCCACCGACCAAGCTATAGATAACCCATCAAAAGTGGCAGTACCCCTACCAATTTCATCTAACAAAACCAATGATTTAGGAGTAGCATGGTTGAGAATATTAGCAGTTTCATTCATTTCTACCATAAAGGTAGATTGACCTGTAGCCAAGTCATCCACAGCGCCGACCCGTGTAAAAATGCGATCGCAAATACTCAGCCGAGCAGAAGTAGCCGGAACAAAACTGCCGATTTGTGCCATTAATTGAATCAAGCCAACCTGTCGAAGATAACAGCTTTTTCCACTAGCATTAGGGCCTGTTAAAATAATCAAATCTGGCGGCGAAGGAGGCGAAAGTTTCTGCTTCTGTAGTCCCCCTTCTTCGCTACCCAAGTGGGCGTTATTTGGCACAAAAAAGCCAGTTGGTAGAGATTTTTCCACCACAGGATGCCTACCTTCAAGAATTTTAAGTTCCCGTCCGCCGACTATTTCCGGGCGACAATAACCCTGATAAACAGCAATTTCAGCTAATCCACATAATACATCAATAGCGGCGATCGCCCGCGAAATCTCCCTAATTAAATCCGTGTGTTCTCCCACTTCCCCCCGCAAGCGAGCAAAGATTTCATATTCAAGCTGATTAAGGTCTTCCTTAGCCGTTAAAATTCGCGCCTCTCTTTCTTTCAACTCTGGGGTAATGTAACGCTCCTCATTGGTGAGAGTCTGTTTACGGATATAATCATCAGGAGCCTGATCAGACTTAGATCTAGTAATGCTAATATAGTAGCCAAAAGTCTTATTAAAACCTACTTTAAGCGTAGAAATTCCCGTGCGTTCCCGTTCCTGAATTTCCAAATTAGCAATCCATTGTTGGTCTTCAGCCGCCCCCGCCTGCATTTGATCCAATTGCGGATCAACGCCCGGCTTAATTAATCCCCCTTCCTTTAAATAAAGAGGCGGAGACTCCACTATATAACTATTAATTTTTTTTGCCAGTTCTTCTAACAAAGGTGGCACATTTTGTAAAGCCTTCAAATAGGGAGATTTGCCCCCTTTCGACAGTTGGGCGAGTTGTGGTAATTTCGATAAAGAATCAGCCAAACCGACCAAATCTTTAGCATTAGCACTACCATTAGCCGCCCTTCCTGTCAACCGTTCCAAGTCATAAATTTGCCGTAATAGTTGCTGAAGGTCTTGTCGTAATTCGACATTATTAATTAATTCTTCAATCGTATCATAACGGGAACATATCCCCTTAATACTCAGCAAAGGTTGCAGCAACCAACGGCGTAAAGCACGAGCCCCCATAGCCGTAGAAGTTTTATCTATTGCCCATAATAAAGACCCCTGCAAAGTGCCATCACGAATGGTTTTAGTAATTTCCAAATTACGGCGAGTTTGATAATCTAAAATCAGATAATCACTGAGAGTATAACTATGTAACTGTTGTAAAGGCACCACATTTTGTTTCTGGGTTTCCTCTAAATATTCCAATAATCCCCCTGCTGCTCTCACTCCTAGGGGCAAATTTTCACAACCAATACCTTCAAGCGATCGCAATTTAAACTCTTCTAAAATTCGCGACCTAGCTTCCCCCAAAGTAAAAGGGATTTGGGATCGCAAAGAATAGCAAAAGTCCGCAGGCAAACAATCAGGCAAACTCTCACTTTTCTGTCCTGGTCGTAACATTTTACCTAAATCAGGCGCATGAGTAGGGAACAATATTTCCGAAGGTTGTAACCGCATCAATTCCTGAGTCAAATGTTCCAAATTCTGAGATTGAGTAGCCAAAAACTCTCCCGTTGACACATCAGCATAAGCCAGACCCCAGTGGTCTCCAGCTATGACCACCGCCGCCAAAAAATTATTCTGGCGACCCCGCAGCATTTGGTCATCAGTCAAAGTTCCGGGAGTCAAAATGCGGGTAATTTCTCGCTTAACCTGTCGTCGTTCTTTAGCAGCGATCGCCGCATCTTCCACCTGATCACAAATCACCACCGGATAGCCCTTTTCCAGCAACATATTGCTATAGCGGTAAACGTGCTCAAAAGGCACGCCAGTCATGGGGACCCGACCAATTTCCTTTCCTGCCGATTTAGTAGTTTGAACCAACTCCAATTCCTGAGAAATTGTGATGGCATCCTGAAAAAAACACTCAAAGAAATCCCCCACCCGAAAAAACAGTAAAGCATGGGGATATTGGTCTTTAACCTCAATGTATCGCTGCATCATCTCCGACAGTTGAGAGCGATCCAATTGTCGGTAGTCCGCATTATTAGGTAAAGATTCCGAGCCACTAGGGGAAACAGTCATAAGCAATTTTAAGGAACTCTTAACACCGGAACTAGCAACACACAGATTATCATAGTACCTGCATCAAGGCGAAAGACACCCCAACCATAGCCCTAACCAGAGCAAAGGCTACCATCGGTGGTAAATATTACCATTGATCATGTTTACCGCCCCCAACTGCCCCCAAATGCCAGCCTAGAGCAACAAATTTTAACCTAACTCCCTGGCTAATCACTTTTAAGGGGACTTAAATAATACTACAATCAGATTAAACGCTCAAACAGTCAGGGGCTACCAATTCAATCAAAATCTTTTCGTCTCATAGGAGACTGCAAATGACTCAGCAATTTTTAAAACCATTCGTCAGCATTTCCCTCATTCTATCGGTAGGATTAGTTGTACAGAATACCTCACCGAGTCTGGCTCAGACAGCCAGACGAAATCAAAATCGCCCGCCAACTCACGTTAGTATGGCGTTTGAGCCACCCCCAGGTCAGGGGATGCCCACCCGTACCGCCGCCGGAGGCTCTCGAGGTAGTTGCCCAGATGTGCAACAGTTAAGCCAAACTCTCACCGCCCTAGTTCCTAATTTAATCCAACCCCAGGAAATCGGACCTGATATGAGAGGATTAACTGTACAGGCAAAACCAACCTTATTCTTCTACCTACCAGCATTAGTTGGCACTGAGGTAGCTTTTAGCCTCAAAGACGAAGATGGTTTTGATATTTATCAGACCAGCTTGCCAATTCCTCAAAAGCCTGGTATCGTCAGTATTAGAATCCCAGACGATGCCCCATCTCTCGAGGCGGGTAAAAACTATCGCTGGTCTTTCGGGATTGTCTGTGAAACCTCCAATGCTGGTAACATTCCAGAAGTGGTTTTTGTTTCCGGGGAAATCCAACGCATCCAACTGGATAACGATTTGAGTCAAAAATTGGCGATCGCCAAACCCTTGGAACAAGCAGCCATCTATGCTCAGTATGGAATTTGGTTTGAAAGTTTGGCAACCTTAGCAACTCTACGACAACAGCAACCTGAAGACTTCACCCTAGCTAGTCACTGGCGAGAACTGTTAAACTCAGTAGGGTTAGAAAATGTCGCTGATGAGCCATTTGTGGAGTGGAACTAAACCTAAATCCTGATGTAAAGGTTCGGGAAATTTGAGCCATGAAGTGTGAAGCTATGGTCAAGAAAAGGAGTTTTTTGCGACTTCCGACTTCACACTTCCGTTTTCGTGCTTTAAATTTTCGACAATTTTCTGGCTTGCTAATTCCGCCCATTGTCACAGCCCTGGTAATTGCCATTCAATGGGCTGGAGTCTTACAGTTATTTGGATGGGCGGCTTTTGATCAGTTTATGCGCTTGCGTCCCTTAGAACCAATGGATCCGCGCATTGTCGTGGTAACTGTAGATGAGCCAGATATTAGGAATGTGGGACAATGGCCGATTCCTGATGCCGTTTTAGCCGACTTAGTAACCATTATTGACCAACAGCAACCAGTAGCCATTGGTTTGGATATTTACCGAGATTTACCCGTACAACCCGGCCATCAACAGTTACTAGAAGTTTATCAAACTGTCCCTAATTTAATTGGCGTGGAAAAGGTGGTGAGTGATGGTAGTACGGCAACTATTGCGCCTCCCCCAGAATTAAAAGAGAAAGGTCGGGTCGGTTCGATTGATTTAGTCCTTGATGCTGATGGTCGCATTAGACGCGGTTTGTTATCGCTACAACCAGAAGACAATCAAACGGTTTTAAGTTTAGGCGCGAAACTAGCCCTAATGTATTTGTACCAACACGGCATTACCCCCACAGTTACAGACAACGGAAATGTTCAATTGGGAGAAGGGCTATTTATCCGCTTTTCTGGCAATGATGGGGGCTATGTTAGGGCTGATGCTGGCGGATATCAGGTATTGTTGAATTATCGTGGTCCCCAAGAGAATTTTCAGACCATTTCTATGACCGATGTACTTGAAGGACGATCAGACCCTGATCTGTTTAGCGATCGCATCGTCTTAATTGGCCCTATTGCCCACAGCCTGAATGACCTATTTTTTACCCCCTACAGCGGCACTCTCACTCGTCAAGGCGATCGCATGGCTGGAGTAGTCATTCATGCTAATCTTACCAGCCAAATTATCAGCGCCGCCCTTGACGGTCGCCCCCAATTTCAGGTCTGGTCTCATGGTATGGAGTTGTTTTGGATTCTGATTTGGTCTGGTATCGGTACCGCCCTAGGGTGGACTTACCGATTAGGTTGGGGGGCTTTACTTAGTTTAGTTGTTGGCGGCGGCAGTTTAACCCTAGAACTCCAAGTTGCTTTTCTTGAAGGCTGGTGGATACCCCTAGTACCACCAATTATCGCTTTTACTACTTCGGGAATTGCGATCGCCGGTTATATTGCTAATTGGGAACACCAAGAACGTCAGATGGTTATGACTCTCTTTGGTCGCCATGTTACCCCTCAAATTGCTGAGATGATTTGGCAAAGTCGAGATGAATTAATTGCGCGCGGTCAACTGACTGGGCAAAAAATGATTGCTACAGTCTTATTTGCTGACTTGAAAGGGTTTAGTACCATCGCCGAAACCATGGCCGCTGATGCTTTGATGTGTTGGTTGAATGAGTACATGAATGGCATGGCTGATATTGTTTTAGACCATAATGGCATTGTTGATAAGTTGATTGGGGATGCCGTTATGGCTGTGTTTGGGGTTCCTATTCCCCGCACTTCTTCAGAAGAAATTGCACAAGATGCGATCGCTGCCGTTTCCTGTGCCGTAGCCATGGGAGAAAAACTCAAATTATTAAACAGTCAATGGCAATTAGAAGGTAAGCCTACGGTTTCTATGCGCGTAGGAATTGCCACCGGAGAGGTAGTTACAGGGAGTTTAGGTAGTTCCCAAAGAATGGACTATACAACTCTCGGAGATAGTGTCAATATTGCCGCCCGCCTAGAAAGTTATGATAAGTCTTTTGGCGATGGAGTTTGCCGCATTTTAATTAATCAGCAAACCCATGAACAAGTCAGCTATCAATGTCTAACTGAATATATCGGTAGCATTCACCTCAAAGGTCGCACTCAACCTATTAATGTTTATCAAATTAACAATCCTTAGTCTGTATTAAATCTTTCCATCTATTCTGTCAACTGTCCTAGGTAGTTATGAATAGCCACAGCTTTTGATGAATCTCCTCGCCCCCAGATGTAATTCACGGCGGAGACAGCTCCGCACCCCCACCCACATTATCCCCCCCTCCCAGAGGGGGACAAGATAAGGAGTTTCATGATTCACCGCGACACCACATTAACTTTATCGCCATCTTTAAGATAACTTGCACCAGCGATCGCAATGCGATCGCCTACATTTAAACCCTGTATAATTTCTATACTCGCCTCCGATAAATCGCCTGTTAAACGGCCTTGAAGTCTTCCCACTTCCACAGTTCGCGCTTCCACCGTATCATCAGGTAATAGACGATAAACAATAGAACTACCGTCAGCCTGGGGAACGATGGCCCTAGCGGGAACCTTCATTCCTTGTACAGTAGTAGTAGTAATCGCCGCCCGCAGAAACATTCCCGGACGCAAGAAAGAATCACGAATAGCCCCCAAGGGAGGCAGGTCAATTTTCACAGTAGCTTGTCGGCTTTGAGGATCAATCAGAGGCGCAATTTCTCGCACCACCCCTCGCACCTGCAAATTTTGATCAGCATCAGAAGTCACAGTAACAGCAGCACCAATTCTCACCTGTGATAACTGAGTTTCTGGAACCTTCGCGTGTAGTTCTAACTGATTTTCCGCAATAATCGAAAACAGTTGTTGATTACCAGTAACATCCCCCACTCGCGCTGTCCGTTGGGCGACAATGCCACTCATAGGCGCACGGACTACAGTTTGTTCCCGTTGAGTTTCCAACTGGCGAACCCGCGCCTGGGCGCTACGCACCTCAGCCTCTGCACTACGGATATTAGACTCGGCGCTTTCCACGTTAGCCTGTGCACTGCCTATATTAGCCCTAGCGCTGCTAATGGTAGCCCTAGCGCTAGAAATATTAGCCTCTGCGACTCTCACCCCTTCTTCGGCCGTTTTTGCCGTGGTAATGCGGGTTTCTAGTTCCTGGCGACTCACCACCCCTTGGCTGCTTAAATCTTCATAGCGTTCTACTTCTCGGCGGGCTTGATCTAAATTAGCCTTGGCTTCCGCTAACCTAGCTTGATTTTGAGTCAGTAATGACTCAGCCTCCAATAGACTCGCTTGCGCTTGCGCGAGACCGGCTTGGGCTTGTCCGAGGTTAGCTTCCCGCTGACGGACGAGGGAATTGGCGGACTCTACCTGGGCGTTGGCTTGGTCAATTTGCGATCGCAAAACCGAATCATCCAACACCGCCATAACCTGTCCCTGTGTTACCATTTCCCCCTGATTTACTAAAACCTGTTGAATTTGCACTCCGCTGGCTTGGGGTAAAACTGGGAGTAGGTCGTAGGCTTCCACAGTCCCCGTTACATCAAGGGTGCGCGCCACAGTCGTCATTTCCACTGGCGCTACTGTCACCGTTTGGGTGGCGCTGGGACTAACTGCTGGCGCTACTTCTACCCCTGGGCTTTCCTCGGTTACGGGTTCGGAACTGTTGTTAGAGGAAAAGTGTAGAACTCCCAGAGTCGCCACAATTCCTATGGCTACCCCGATCACCATATTCCGCCAACCGCCCGCCTGGGGAGGTACAGCTTCCTCGGGTTCTTCCTCTAGGTCTTCAAATTTAACGCGATCGCCATTTAGTGACAATTCAGGGTATTGATCGTCATCAATATCTGGTAATGTATCTTTATGAACCACGAGTAATCCTCCCCCGGCACTCCTTAAATATATTGTAAAGAAAAGTTGCGTAAATTCCTCTTAAAATTCACAATTTCCAGGTGTCCCCGGGAACCGAGGAGCAAAATATCTGAGGGATACCGTCGAAAAAGCCTTATTTTTTAAGGGGTTTAGCTCCTTGAGAGTCTGTGGCGCGAGGTCTCCACTAGTAGTTCACATCTATTTACATAGATTAACTCAGCTTTACAAATTCTGATTTGTCCCCGCTACCAGTCTGGGGGCGATCGCTTTTGATAATTCTGTTTCGTAGATTAGGATATAGGCTGAGTGCTATAGTACATACCTCGTCAGTAGTTTATCTATAATCAAAACATAGCCAGGACGAGCCTATATGGTTTTTAATGCCACGGAATGTCTAATTGATGCCTTTGTTGAACTAATTCGGGAAGGTTACCGCCGCACCCACGGAGGTTATAAATCCAACTATGAGGAGATTATTGGCTGGGCTGGAAACATGGCTCTAGAAAACATTGCCAATAGTGATGCCCTTTATCACGATGTCGAACATACAATTATGGTCACATTAGTGGGACAGGAAATCCTGCGGGGAAAACATATCCGCGAGGGTGGCGTATCCTGTGAAGACTGGCTACACTACATCATCTCCCTAGTTTGTCACGATATTGGTTATGTCAAAGGCGTTTGTCGTCGCGATCGAGAAAATACCTTTGCTACCGGACGCGGAACCATGGTAGAACTACCAGACGGATGTACTGATGCTAGTCTCACCCCTTTCCATGTCGATCGCGCTAAATTATTTATTGAAGAACGCTTTGGCGGCCATAAACTGATTGATGCTGAAGTCATTAAGCATAATATCGAACTGACCCGGTTTCCAGTCCCCAAAGAATCCGATCATCAGAATACCATGAACTATCCCGGTTTGGTTCGGGCGGCTGATCTCATTGGTCAACTCTCAGATCCTCGTTACCTGAAAAAAATCAGTGCTTTATTTTACGAATTTGAGGAAACTGGCTTTAATAAAAGAGTTGGCTACAAAAGCCCAGAAGACCTACGCAAGAACTATCCTAAATTCTACTGGAATGGTGTTTATCCTTATGTCAAAGATGCCTTAAATTACTTGTCTCTTACCCAACAAGGTAAACAAATTGTTGCCAACCTTTACTCTAATGTGTTTATGGTTGAACATGATCAGGTGTCTCAGGGTACAGTAGAAGTCTAATTACTGGGGTTGACCATCTAATTTGCCTCCGTACAATCTGAAAGTCTATAGTTAAAAATCAAGCCCTAATGAATTCCATATTTTCACCTATACAGCAGTTCTTAATCTCTTGGATATTAATTCTGATTGCTGGAGGTCTTACCCTAAAAACTATTAATTATGTAGGGGAGTTGGTTACTATTTTAATAGTCGCTGCATTAGTTGCATTTATTCTCAATGCACCTGTGGCTAAGTTAAAACGATTTATCCCTAGGGGAGTCGCGGCAGCACGGGTTTATTTGGTGGCGGCGACCGTCGTTGTCCTTGTGGGTTTAACCCTGCTTCCTCCTGTGTTAAATCAGACTAGACAATTTATTACCAAATTACCCGAATTGGCTGAGTCTGCACAGCAGCAGTTAGCCCTATTTCAATCCTGGATTTATGAACATAATTTACCCTTTGATGTGGGGATTTTACAGCAACAACTACTCAATCAAATACAAGGACAAGCACAGGCGATCACCAGCAAAAGTCTGGGGTTAGTTTTGGGAAATTTTAACTGGTTGATTGACCTAATTTTAATTTTATTTCTCTCCTTTTATATGCTGCTTGATGGCGATAGATTATGGTCTACTTTAACTATAATTATTTCGCCAAAAATCCGGTTAGTCTTAACTGAATCATTGCCGAGAAATCTCCAGATTTTTTTATCTGGACAGTTAATCTTAGGGCTATTTATAGCCTTCACTTTGGCTCCAATGTTCTTTTTTTAGGGGTTCCATATTTCCTATTATTTGCCGTTTTTATTGGTTTCATGGAGATGATCCCCTTTATTGGAGCGACTTGAGGAATTGGCACCGTCGCTATTATTGTCGCCTTTCTGGACTGGTGGTTAGCCTGGCAATTGTTAATAATTGCCGTAGCTGTTCAACAGGTAAAAGATAATATAATTGCTCCGAGAATTATGGGAAATCTCACAGGATTAAGTCCTAGTTGAAACCCTAAAACCCTTATTATACCGTCACTCTAGTGCACTCAAAGCCGATCGCACATTTAGGAGTTAGTGTAAAATGAGTGCAAGTACAAACAGTACACATAGTGGTACATATCAAGGCTTTCAGGATATTCTTGAGTTTTTCAATCTGTCCCGTAAGCAATGCCCCAAAGGTGCCAGGATTAAGCGTAACCGGGGGACAATTCAGCTAGACATCACTACTGACCCGGAG